>WTJU01000131.1:0-19710 GCA_011526285.1 Candidatus Arcticimaribacter sp. | reverse complement strand
GTCCAAGGGCTTCTTCCATTCGCTAAATTATCAGGAATCAATTCATTTTGAATTGAAAATATACCTCGAATAGACGGTGAAAATTTAAAATACACAAGATAAAAATCGATGCCAAATCCAACCTCATAACTAAAGGTTTGACTGGTTAAACGAAAGACGTTATTAAAATTATCATCGTTATTTTTTTGATTACTTGACAAGTTGAAAGAGGTTGACATACCGCCAACTAAATAAGGCTTCCAGTTATTGATGCGTTCTCCGCTAAATTTGATTAAGAGCGGTAGGTGGATGTAGGTAGATTTCACCTCTCGAATTCCGTCATTTTCATTGGTGTAATCTCCACCAAATTCTCGAAACCAAGCAGGAGAATCGTTAGGATAAAGCAGGTCTCTTTGGGAATAATATAATCCAGGCTCTAGACGCAAGTTTAGGAACCGATTAATTCTTAAATCGCCAATTAGTCCAACATTGAAACCCATACTTTTTGCCAATTCTACATTTGGGTATCCCTTACCATTGAGTGAGGGAGTTAATTCTTGGAGGGTGTTGCTGTAGGGAATGGAATAGTTGTTTACGTATTCGAACTTAAAACCAAACTCATTAAACCCAAAGAAATAGCCATAATGAAGGGTTTTGTTGTCAAAATTCTGCAAATGTTTTACCCTTTCTCTAACTTGATAATATTGTGCAAAAGCAGTAGTGCTTCCCAAATTGAGAAGAACTGCATAGATAAAGGTATATTTTATTTTAGGGCTTTGTAGCACAATAGATTGAGGCAACCCCTAAGGTTTGCGGGTTATCCTTCACCTTTATAAACCCTATTTTTTCCAAAATATTGTTGAATGCTGGCCCATGAGGGAAAACTGCAGCAGAATCTGTTAAGTATTGGTAGGCACTGCGATCGCGACTAAATAAACGACCAATTAGCGGTACAATCCAACCGCTGTAAAGCTGGTATCCTTGTTTGAACGGGAAACGTGTAGGTACAGCTGTTTCTAGCACTAAAAATTTTCCGTTGGGACGCAGCACTCTAAAAATTTCACTCAACCCTTTGTCGAGTTCTTCAAAATTGCGGACGCCAAATGCAACAGTGATAACATCAAAATAGTTGTCTTCATAAGGTAGTTTTTCACCGTCTCCCAAAACCATATTTATTTGATGATCAAGTGCTAATGCTTTAACTTTTTCCGTTCCTATTTCAAGCATTCCGGGAGAAATATCCAATCCTATAATCTCATTTGCGCCAGTAGCTTTCAAAGCAATGGCGAGATCGCCAGTCCCTGTTGCGACATCGAGTATTCGTTGGGGTTGATTTTCACTAGCCATGCGAACAACCTTTCTTCGCCAAGATTGATCTATCCCCAACGAGATAACACGATTTAAAACATCATACTGCTTTGAAATACCATTGAACATGGTGGTTACCTGCTCTTTTTTAGAAGATTGCGAACTTTTGTAGGGAGTAACTGGCTTTTTCATAGGAGGCAAAGATACTGCCTTTTAGACGAGATTGAGAATATAGGCCAAGGAGTTTCGAAATAAACTTTACTATATTTGTGTGTGTTTTCGAACTCATCAAAATGAAAATTATCATCGCTGGAGCCGGAGAAGTAGGCTTTCATTTAGCTAAGTTACTTTCCTTTGAATCCCAAGACATCACTCTTATTGATACCGATAAAGAACGCCTTAATTATGCCGAAAATCATTTAGATATTCGCGCTTTAAAAGGCGATTCCGCTTCTTTGGAATTGATGAAACAAGCAGAGGTTGGCACCTCTGATTTGTTTATTGCCGTTACGCAACAGGAAACAACCAATATTGCCATTTGTGCACTGGCCAAACAATTGGGTTGTCAAAAAACCATTGCACGAATTTCAAATGTTGAATTCATTCACAACAATGAAGACATCAGTTTTGAGAAAATGGGAATCGACGAGTTAATCTCCCCAGAAGAGCTTGCTTCCGTAGAAATTCTCCAGCTGTTAGATCAATCGGCATTTAGTGATAGCTATGAATTTGAAGAAGGGGCTTTAACCTTAGTAGGTACAACGCTTGAGGATAATGTTCCCTTTGTTGGTAAAACAGTTAAAGAAGCCGCCCAAATTTTTCCTGATGTCCATTTCATGCCTATTGCTTTACAGCGCAAAGCAACACAGTACACCGTAATTCCGCGCGGAGATACACCTTTTGAAGCACAAGACTTGGTTTATTTCATCACCCTTAAAGAAGGGGTAGAAGAATTGTATAAACTCACTGGTAGGAGTAAAGAGGTCATCAAAAATGTAATGATTTTAGGGGGCGGAAAAATTGGTTTCAATACTGCTAAAGCCCTCGCCGAAAATAAGTTCAATGTTATATTGGTTGAGCAAAACAAAGCCAAGGCATTTGAATTAGCAGACCAATTACCGGATGTAATGGTAATTCATGGCGATGGTAGAAATGTTGAATTACTTGAAGAAGAAGGATTAGAAGCTATGGATGCTTTTATCTGTGTGACCGGTAATTCTGAAACTAACATTATGTCTTGTTTGATGGCCAAATCTAAAAAAGTAAAAAAGGCCATTGCTTTGGTTGAGAATATGGATTATTTCCAATTGTCTCAATCCATAGGGATTGATACCCTAATCAATAAAAAACTACTGACAGCCAATACCATTTTCCGTTACATTCGTAGAGGTGAAGTGGTTGATTTGACTACCTTGAATAGTTTAAATGCTGAAATTCTTGAATTTATTGTAAAACCAGAATCTAAAGTTAACGGTATGCTTATACGCGATATAGATTTTCCACGCTCTGCTACCATTGGAGGAGTCATTAAAGAAGGAGAAGGAATTATTGCCTTAGGGGATTATCGTATTGAAGCTGGCGACCGTGTAGTGGTCTGTAGTTTGCCTCGTGCCCTCGCCAAAGTAGAAAGTTTATTCTTGTAAGATGCACAAGTTCAACAGTGAAATTATTTGCTATCTCATGGGAGTTTTGCTACTCTTTAATGGTGGCTTTATGATGATTTCATCTTTGGTAAGTATACTCACCCAAGACAATCAAACGATTTCTATTTTTATGGCAGCCATGCTAACGCTGTTGGTGGGTTTTGTTTTAATGTTAATCTCAAGAAATCACACCAAGCAGCTCAATAAGCGTGAAGGCTACTTAGTAGTAAGTCTTGGCTGGGTTTTGATGACACTGTCGGGAATGTTACCCTATTTGTTTACAGGTGTTTTTCAAGATGTTTCCAGCGCCTTTTTTGAAACGATGTCGGGATATACCACCACAGGTTCATCCGTCTTGGCTGATATAGAGGTGGTGCCCAAGGGGGTTTTATTTTGGCGAAGTACCACGCATTGGATCGGTGGAATGGGAATCATTGTTCTTGCTATCGCAATATTACCATTGTTGGGAATTGGAGGGATGCAGTTATTCACTGCTGAAGCTCCTGGCCCTAGCAGTGATAAATTACACCCAAGAATTACAGATACCGCAAAGCGATTGTGGTTTATATATGTAGGTTTTACTTTGGTTGAAACACTTTTGCTATGGCTGGCTGGCATGGATTTTTTCGACGCTATAAATCATGCCATGAGTACTGTTTCTACAGGGGGGTTCTCGACCAAGAACGCTAGTGTAGCTTTTTGGAATGACCAACCACAAGTACAATACATAATTACACTCTTCATGTTTATTGCAGGGATGAATTTTGTTTTAAGTTATTTTGCTTTAACAGGTAAAATCAAAAAGATTTTCCAAGACGAAGAATTTCGTTTTTATAGTCGAATGATTATAATCGCTGCTGTCTTTGTAGGGCTTGTACTTTGGTCGAGTGTTACTTTGGGCGAAGCAGGTGCTTTTGAACATCCACAAGTATTTGGGAAAATAGAGAGCTCTTTCAGGCATGCATTCTTTCAGGTAGTTGCGGTTGTAACCACCACTGGTTTTGTTACGGCAGATTTTACCGCTTGGACACCCCTATTAACGCTGTTGTTTTTCGGGCTTATGTTTGTTGGAGGATCTGCTGGTTCTACTTCTGGAGGGATGAAGGGTGTACGTCATTATTTGATGATAAAAAGTGGATTTTTGGAGTTTAATCGCGCACTACATCCCAACGCTGTTTTGCAAATTCGTTACAACAAATCGTTAGTTCAAGAAAAGGTTATACAGAACATCTATGGCTTTTTCATCTTATACATGCTTTCATTTATTTTAGGTGCTTTAGGATTTTCTATTCTAGGATTAGACTTTGTTTCTTCTATAGGAGTTGCTGCTTCTAGTCTAGGAAATGTTGGGCCCGCTTTAGGCGATTTTGGTCCATCTTTTTCATTTTATGCCATGAGTCCTGCTGGGAAAAGTTGGGCCTCTTTTTTAATGCTGATAGGACGCCTAGAACTCTTTACCGTCTTAATTTTATTTACTCCCTTTTTCTGGAAAAAAATCTAGTAGTTGTAATGATCTTTCCAACGCTCCTGTAAAAAACGACGGAATTGATCTTCTTTTGGGTTTCCACCCGGAAGGTAAAAGGTGGTTTTACGAAGTGCCTCAGGGAGGTATTCTTGCTGAACAAAGTTTCCTGGGTAATCATGAGCATATAAATACCCTTTTCCGTAGGCTAATTCTTTCATTAGTTGTGTAGGAGCATTTCTAAGGTGAAGGGGTACGGGTAGATTCCCAGTTTCTTTTACAGTAGCAATGCTGTGATCAATTGCTTTGTAGGCGGCATTACTTTTTGGACTACACGCTAAATAAGTTACACATTGACTTAAAATAATTCGCGCCTCTGGAAGCCCGATTGCTTGTACTGCTTGAAAGGTAGAATTGGCCATTACCAATGCAGTTGGGTTGGCGTTCCCAATATCTTCTGAAGCGGCAATTAATATTCTACGGGCAATAAATTTTACGTCTTCACCTCCTTCAAGGAGTCGCGCCAACCAATAAACCGCTGCGTTGGGGTCGCTCCCCCGAATAGATTTTATAAAAGCAGAGGCAATGTCGTAATGTAAATCACCATTTTTATCAAACAATACGGTGTTCGTTTGCGCTTGCGAAAGCACTAGCTCATTGGTAATAACAACTTCTTTTTGGGGAGATGAGAGTACAACCAATTCAAGTAGCGACAATAGTTTTCGAGCATCGCCACCAGAGAGGCTCAACAATGCTTCATCTTCTTCTACAGTTATTTTATATTTGGTTAAGACTGCATCTGTTGATATTGCACGTTCAAGTAATTTTCTTAGATCGTTTAGTTCAAGTGGTTTTAAAATAAAGGTTTGACAACGCGAGAGCAATGCATTGATTACTTCAAAACTGGGATTTTCAGTAGTCGCTCCAATTAAGGTAACATAGCCTTTTTCAACAGCTCCCAACAGCGAGTCTTGTTGCGATTTACTAAAACGATGTATCTCATCAATAAACAAAAGCGGTCCTTTATTGGTAAACAGACCTCCAGACTGTTTTGCTTTTTCAATGACTTCTCGAACTTCTTTAACGCCAGAGTGTATGGCTGAGAGGTTATAGAAAGGCCGCTCGTGGCTTTTTGCTATAAGGGTGGCAAGTGTTGTCTTTCCCGTGCCAGGAGGCCCCCAAAACAGCAGTGAAGGCAGATTGCCACTTTGAATCATTTGGGTGAGTGCACCCTTTTCACCAACCAAGTGTGTTTGACCAACATAGTCTGAAAGTTCTTTTGGACGTAAACGCTCGGCTAGTGGTATTTGCATGTTTATTGATGGTTGCGTTGGCGAATTACTTCATACAAAACAGCCCCACAAGCAACAGATACGTTTAAAGAGTCAATTTTTCCTTGCATGGGAAGTTTCACCTTTTCATCTAAAATGGCTAAGGTGCTTTTAGCGATTCCTTTTTCTTCTGAACCCATAACAAGGGCTAAAGGTGTGTTTACATTGGTTTCATAGATTGTTTGTGATGCTTTTTCTGACACCCCCACAGTTAGTATTTCGTTGGCTTGTAGGGTGTATATAGCATCTTTAAGATGATCTACCTTGACAATGGGTACACTAAAAATTCCACCTGCTGAAGTTTTAATGGTATCTGATGTTATACGAGCACTTCCTGTTTGTGGTAAAATTATACCATGAACTCCTGTTGCCGCTGCAGTTCTAATAATAGCTCCAAGGTTGCGCGTGTCAGTTATATGATCTAACAATAAAAACAAAGGAGTGCTTGTTTGTGTTTGTGTGCGTTCAATTAATTCTTCTAATTCAACAAAAGCAATGGGGGAGATGGCAGCTATGGCTCCTTGATGGTTTTTCGTGTTAAAACGATCTAGGCGTTCTTTGGGCACATAGCTATGGGCGATGTGTTGCTCCCTTAGTAGCTGTTCGAGTTGTTTAAACAAAGGGCTTCCTTGGCCTTTTAATAGCCAAACTTTTTCAATGGGTTGTTTGGCTTCTATGCATTCAATAATGGCACGTACACCATAAATCTCTTGTTTTTCCATGCAGTATTTTCTAAGGGTCAAGATATAAAAAAACCACCTCTACTGAGGTGGTTTTCTTTTGGTTTAACGAACGTGTTAGATGAACTAGTTTTGCTCGCTAATGAACGGGTTATCACGAATCTCTTCTTCTGGAATTTCAAAAGTGAGTTTCTCATCATCATAAGAATATGAAGTTCCTGGGAAATCTAGCCAGTTGCTTCCACGTGTAATGGTTTCTCTTCTTCGCTTCATACGGAAATAGCTTTTTCCTTCTCCCCATAATTCAATACGTGATTGTAGGGTGATTTCAGCTAAAAGTTGAGACTGGTTCATTCCGTCGATATAGCTTGTATCTCCAGAAATCAAACGTTGTCCTACAAGTGCTTTAAGGTGTGTTTTAGCATCATCTAAATTTCCAGCTTCAGCAGCACCTTCTGCAGCAAGTAAATACATTTCTGCGACGCGCATGTAGAAAAGATCTGCAGTTACCTGACGTTGTCCTCCTGTTGTTCTACCATTGTGGTAGAATTTATTAAAAGGAACGTTAGCTACAACATAGCTTCCAAATTGTCCTTTTCGAACGTCATCATCAGGAATTTGATCAAATAGTCCTTGATCCATTGCTTTGATGTTCCCAGCCCATTGGTAGCTATAAGAGAAAATATCCATTTGTCCCCAGAAAGAAACAAGTCCAATTCCTTGGTCAGAGGTTAAGTCAACACCCCACATTGCACCACTAGCAGCGTTGATGTCGTTGAAACCACCTTGGTTATTGTCTCCTTGGAATACAATCTGTGAAGGAGGCATAATGGTAAATTGACCACTGTTTACAACTTCAGCAGCCGTAGCACCCATTTGTGCGAAATCACCTTTAGCGCCGTAGGCGTAAGCGAGTAATCCACGCGCTACCCATTGGTCAATTTGCGATTTATCTCCACGAGTAAATTCACTCAAGTAACCAACAGCTCTTGTTAAATCACTGATCATTAAATCATAGACATCACTTAAAGAAGATTTTCCAATGTTAGGTGTACGTGTATCGGTGTACATAGGGAGTACATCTTGGTTTTGGTTACTTGGGTCATTAACGAAAAGTTGACTCAAGTAAAGATAACCATACGCACGTGCAGCTAATGCCTGCCCCATAAATGCTCTAGCTTCTGCTCCTTCTGGCTCTTGCCCATCAGGAGAAAGTGCGTCAATTACGGTATTGGCAAAGAAAATAATCTTGTAGAAATAACGCCACTCTTGGTAATTGTGACGGTGTGTGAAATCTACAGTTGTAGTAAACTCAGAAATAGAGGCCCAACGGTTGTACGCTTTTCTTGCCAAAGCCATATCACCAGACAACAAATCCATTTTGATGTCGGTACTTTTTTGACCAAAGTCCTCGTGGTTTCCAGTTCCACCAGCATAAGCAGTGTACATGGTAGCGTAGATACCAGCTACCGACGCCGACTGCAATCCCGGATTTAAGCGAGAAGCCTCTGAAATTTGTTCAGAAGAGATTTGCTCTGTCGGGAAAGTTTCCAAAAAGTCTTCTTGACAACTCACCAAAAGAGTTGCGGATAAGAGAACGGTAAGTTTAAATATATTTTTCATTTTCTAACAAATTAGAAGTTAATGTTTGCACCCAATGTAATGGTTGACAAGGGGTTATAAGTATACCAGTCGGTATTACCTGTTAATGCAGTTGTAGGATTGTATCCTTTACGCTTAGACAACATTAATAGGTTATCTCCAGTCAAGAATAAACGAACAGAGGAAATTCCGCTGTTACCAAATTCTTCCGCAGGAATGTTATAGCCCAGACGCAAGCTGCTTAAACTCAAGTAATCAGTTGAGGTTAAGAAACGTGTTGAAGTACTTGCTTGATTAATTTGAGTATTTAAGTCAAGACGTGGTACATCAGTTTGGTCTCCTGGGTTTTGCCAACGATCGGCAATGTCTTTGTGTAAGTTAGAGTCAGCATTTTGACGCACGTTGTTCATCAATCGGCTGTAAGCAAAGTCATATCCGTAACCACCTAAGCTGTATAAGAAAAGTGCAGTTAAGTCAAAGTCTTTGTATTCTGCGTTTAAGCTGAATGATCCGCTTAAAGCAGGGTAAGAAGATTTATCGATAAATTTCTTTGTCGCTTCTGAATAAACTTCAGTAATACCCTCAGCGATTACAGCATTTGGGTTGTTGATTTTGTAATCGTAGAGTGATTGGATTTCCTCTCCACTGTCAAACTCTCCGTTGGCATTATCATCAACATAGCTAACAGCCCATTGACCAGCACCATTGTCAGGATTTACACCTGCCCACTCACGGATATAGAAATCACGAAGTGAACGTCCTTTGGCTTGTGCAAAGTATCCAGTATCATTGATAAGTTTTTCTTCTCCTGTAGCTGGGTCAATTGGCATACGCGTTAATTCGTTGCTGATTGATGCACCAATTACACGTAGGTCTAATTTGAAATCTTCTTTATCCATTAGGTGGAAGTTCAAGTCGAATTCAAGACCATTGTTCATCAATGCACCGTCATTCACTTGAATTGAAGCATATCCTACAGATGGTCCAACACGACGTGTAAAGATCAAGTCGTCGGTGTTTTTATTAAAGTAGTCTAAACTAGCGGTCATAAAAGTACCGATAGAGAAATCAAGTCCAACACCAAATTGTTTAGATGATTCCCAAGTTAAATCAGGATTTCCTTTGCTAGCAAAGCTCAATGAGATATTGTCGTTCAGGTTAGAGACATTGAAAAGGTCATAACCTGTATAATATCCCACACGTTGCTCTCCTAAGATACCATAACTGGTTCTCAGTTTTAGGCTGCTAAATATGCTTTGGTTTTGGAAAAACGCTTCATCGCTAATGCTCCAGCTTAAACCAACTGATCCAAAGTCTCCCCACTTTTCATTTAAGAAACGAGAAGATCCGTCTCTACGCGCAGTTACATCAATAAAGTATTTGTCTTGAATTGAGTAGGCTGCACGTCCGAAATAACTTTCAAGTGTGTAGTCTTGTGTAAAAGAATCTGGTGGGTTAGAAATAACGGCATTTCTAAATTCACGCCCAAAAGGCTCAACCAACTTATACATTGAAGCTGCCATGTAGTTACGCTCCCAAGCAGTAGCTTCGTGTGCTACAAGTACTTCTAGGTTTTGATCTCCAAATGAAGTGTTGTAACGTAAACCATTAAATAAGGTATAGTTTAAGTATTGGTTTTTACTTTTTGAAATGTAACCCCCTTGTCCTTTAGAACTAGAGTAGAAAGGTTCGTTGATGTAGTCTCTGTTGTTCATGGTGTACTGCATCCCGAAACGGTTTTCCAACTTAAGGCCTTCCATAAGATCTACATTAAATTCTAAGTTGGCGTTAAAGTTATGTCCAATAGTTTCACGAACACCAAGTTGTGCATCTGCGATAGCGTTGGTAAGTGGTGCGAATCCACGAGAGTAACCTGGCTCATCAGAGTAGTCGTAACGCGAACCTCCATAGTAAGGATCATCAACAAGATTACCATCACTATCACGCATAAATAACGGATAGATTGAAGGTACGTTGGTTGTTACCCAGAATACACTTCCAGAGTCGCTAGATTGTCCTCCATTGTTGGTTACTTGATAAGAATAACCTAAACGAGCGTTGGTTTGTAACCACTCTTTAGGACGACTGCTAACGTTTAGACGAGCTGAATAACGTTTAAAGTCTGAGTTGATAGAGTATCCTACATCTTCAATATATCCAATTGAGGTATAGTAAGTAGTAGTATCAGAACCTCCAGACATGTTTAGATTTACTTCTTGACGAGAAGCATCTTGGAATGCGTAGTTTGCCCAGTTTTCTGGGTCGTAACGACGTGCAACACCATTGCGAACAGTACGGGTTTGAGGATCGATTAACTGAGAAATATCAGTTGTTGCCCACATGTTATAAGCTTCACTTATCCCTTGTGCACCAAATAGGTTGGCGTTAGCATCTGCCTCTGGTGTAGTAGATCCGTTCAAGGTAGCTTTGTTGTACTGTCCTTCCCAAAGGTAACCGATGTACTCTTCAGGTGATTGGATGTAGTCGTAACGTGGCAATAAATCCATGTTACGTCCAGTACGCATTTGTACGCTAATTCTAGATTTGCTAGCACTCCCTTTTCTTGTGTTAATTACAATTACCCCGTTAGCACCTCTCGCACCATAGATAGCTGTAGCAGAGGCATCTTTAAGTGCTGTACTAGACTCGATATCTTGCGGATTAATTGCGTTTAAGCTTCCTTCATAAGGAACACCATCCAAAATAATAAGCGGGCTAGTGTTTCCGTTCACAGAACCTGTACCGCGAATTTGAATGGATGAGTTGGTTCCTGGTTGCCCAGAGGTATTAACAACTTGCACCCCCGCAACTTCCCCAGCTAAGGCTTGGGTAATGTTGGTTACGTTCTTGGTAGCAATGTTTTCTGAAGTAACGATTTTCGCACTACCCGTAAATGATTTTCTACGAATGGTACTATATCCAGTTGTTACAATAACCTCTTCCAGTTCGTTTCCTGGGCTTAAGGTTATGTTGAAGTCATCGCTGCTTGCACTGAGTTCAACCGGGGTGTACCCAATAAAGCTAACTTCAATTACTGCATCTTCGGCTACTTCAATGGTAAAGTTTCCATCAAAATCAGTCGAAACACCATTGCTTGTTCCTTTTTCAATGATGGTGGCTCCAGGAAGCGGAAGCCCCCCTTCGTCAAGCACAGTACCACTAATGGATCGCTGTGCCCATCCGCTAAATGCCAATAGCATTAAAGCAAATGATAATAGTAAATTTTTTTTCATTTCTATGATATATTTAATAAGCATATAAAGTTAGTAGTTTTCCGCTAATTTTAAAACCCCCGTCTGCTTTTATCCCATAAAAAAAGGGGAATGGCAAAAGCCATCCCCCTTCATATGTAGCGTAATGTAACGTTATTCTGGACGATTTTCTATTGATTTGACTAGATTAATTAAGTCAAAGCTTGTTTTTATTTTCTTGTATTCTTTTTTAAGTGCTTTTAGCTTTTTACGATCTTCCTCGCGTAGGAACTCAGCAATTTTACTGACTTTTGGTTCAATGGGTACTGCTGTTGAACCATCAACACTTAGGTAGTAGGTTTCTTTAGCCACAAAGCGGGGAGGGAAGGAGCGTTCATAAGACGTTCTTGCCACTGTAGCTTCTTTGAATTCTTTTACTTTTCTCAGGTATAGTGTATAATGTTCTCCTTTGTGTAGTTCTATTAAATACCCCAATATATTTCCACTAAGGTTTTTGTCTTTAAACGGGAGGTACACATATTTTTCATTGTTTAAGTAGCAGATTACTTTTGCACTCTGAATAATGATTTCTTCTGCGTTTTTTTGTTCAGGATATTCACCGATTTCAATTTCATCATTGTAGGCATTGTAGCGGAAGTAAGCATCCCCTTTCACATCACGACCAAAATAATCTAAACGTCCTTTTTGGAATTGTTCTTCAAAATAGGGAGATCCCTTGATGTTTGATGCTAGCACCATTTTGTTACGTACTTTACTGGTGAAATCTGCCACGGCATCCATCAAACGACTGTCTGATAATCCTGCACCTTCACTAAAGCCCCCAATGTAAGAGTCTTGAGCAACGCCCAAAGAACTAATGAAAAGTATTACTAAGGTGATGTGTTTTTTCATAAACAAATTATTTCCTGCAAATATAAACGAAAAAAGGCCACCCCAAGGGGTAGCCTTTTTTTATTTAACTGTGACGTTGTGTCTTATGGATTACAGATACTGAATACCATAACGTCAGTAGATGGGCTAGGTCCATCAGAATAAATAGACTCTCCGTTACGTGTGATTTGGAATGTTACTTCCGAATCCCAAGAACCTGAGCTGTAGTTTACTTCAAGGCTTGTAGCTCCAGCTGGCACTACGAAAGAACCAGTTCCAGAACTTCCACTAGCAATTGTGATAGGTGCTAATGCGGTACCATTAATTACTACATTAATGAAACCTCCATTCCAACCGTCACCATATGAATCTTGCATCGCAATATTATACGTACCAGGTTTTGGTGAAGCAGGAATACACTTAATCACAGCATTGTATGCATAAGGAGAGCTAAAGTAAGATCCTTGTAAAGATCCTGTAGCATCTCCGCTAGAGAAGGTACGACCGTCTGTCAATACCAATTCTAAACGCACAGTGATAGAGTCACCTCCACTGTAGTCAGAAGAAGCAGCTCCAATTGCAGCAATAGCTTGTGTTAATGTCAATGAAATTTCAATTTCATTAAGTCCATTATCGTTTTGTGTAAATGCAGATCTTTCGAATGAAGCTGCTCTTGCCTCAGCATAGCTAGAACCATTCAAAGTTACATAAACATCAACACGCTCTAATAAGTCACCATTTTCTTCGTCTTGCTGCTCAATCTTTACAAAGAAAGCTTGATCTGGCTCAGAACGGTTGAATTGGAAACTATTTCGTGGATCACTTTTAGTACGAAGTACAGCACCGTTGGTGTAGTCTTCTAATACTGTATAGATCGCGTTATCTGGGTCTTCACATCGGGTAAATAATACCAACCCGGAAAGAAGAAATAATCTAAATAGTATATTTTTCATGTCTTTAAATTTATCTTAATTGAGTTGAACCATTATCCCAGAAAACTGTTTGTGTAACGTCAGCTTTTTGAGTTGCATTGTTGTTTGTTTCAACATAATTAGCAGGATAGTACAATGAACGGATGTATGCCCCAGGGTTTGGCTCCAAGTTTGGTTGAAGCGTAGTTGGGAATCCAGTTCTTCTGTATGCGTTATAGGCATCAATACCATTTCCATACATAGCAATCCAGAATTGTTCAAAAACAATGTTCTTTTTGTCATCCATGCTCGCTGTAGTATCATCGTAAGCCGCAAGTACACCAGCTTTGTGCGCTGCAATACTAGCTGCAGTTGGTTGGAGGCTAGAGAACGAAGTTACTTTAGCAGTAGACTTTGTCATACCGTTGTCTAAGTGAGCTCTCGCTGCAGTAGCATCTCCATCAGCAAATAAGGCTTTTTCAGCTTGCATAAAGTCAACCCAAGAGGCTAGAAGAATTGGTGTAATACCAGCTCCACCTTGACCATCTCCGTTAACAGCTCCACCAGGAGCATCACCTGAAAGACGTCCATCAATTAGACCACCAGCAGGATATACTCCGTTAAGTGTTCTAAGGAATCCATCTGGTGGGATACCTTGGTCGTTACCGTGGTCTCTACCCCAGTAACCTGCAGGCAATCCACAGAAAACGTGTCCACCAGTTACATAATGTGTAGGAGGATTTTGTAATCCACACTCCAATACTTCTTCGTTAGCTGCAGCTCCAAATCCTGGAACAACATCTACTTGACGGTAGAAGTAGTAGTACATACGTGGATCTTGCCCACCTGGTCCACTTAGCATGGTATCCATTAACCAGTTAGACATATAACGTCCACCCCCTGTAGAGGTATAACTAGAAGCATACCATGGGTGACGTGTATCTGGCTGAACTTCATTAGTACCCCACTGGAACTGGAAGTCATCTGCATTTGAAGAAATGTAGTTTCCACCAGCAACAATAGACTGGAAGTTTGCATAATCACCAACAGTGATATACATCTTCATCTTTAAGGTATTAGCTGCTTTTATCCATTTTGAAGCATTACCACCGTAGAAGAAGTCATTAGCAGGAGCACCAGGGTTTGCACCAAGGGCAGTAATTGCTTCATTCAATTTAGTGTGCATTGCTGCGTAAATGTCAGCACCATTGTCAGCGTTTGGATTCAAACGTGATTCAAGGTCAAGGTTAGCTGCACTTAATGATTCGCTGTAAGGTACATTTCCAAAGAAATCTACTAAAGTTACCATTACGTAAGCTTCGATAATTTGACCAATAGCTATATGGAATGTTTGTCCAGACTCTGCCGCTAATGCATTCATTAAGCGAAGGTCTTCACGCATACCTTGGTAAGCGCTTGTCCATAAACCATTAAATGACTGTGGTGAATAAACATCGGCGTAGTTACGACCATACATGTAGTCGATACGCGTTAATTCAGACCCAGTATCTCCAAATCCTTGTACGAAACGAGCGAAATCTTCTTGAACACCGTTTAAGAATAAATCGACATTTGCATCTTCTGGACTTAGGAAGTTGGGATCACTTGTGATCTCCAATTCTGTCGTCTCACAGCTTGTGTAGAACAATACACTAAAAAGCGCGAGAATGTATGTTAATTTAAATTTTTTCATCTTGTTAGCCGATTAAAAGGTTAGTTTTAAACTCATTCCATATCGTCTAGAACTTGGACCGTTAAGGAAGTCAAATCCTCGTCCGTTACCTACACCAACCCCAGCAATGTTAGGATCGAAGTTGGTTCCTTCTGGTACGTTTGGTGCATTAAACCAAAGGTTAAACCCTGAAGCTGTTAGGGTAACGTTTCCAAAAGGAGTTTTGTCTAAGAGTGAGTCTGGTAAAGAGTAAGAAAGTGAAAGTTCTTGTAAACGTAACACAGTAGCATCGTAAACTCTTAATTCATCTGGTCCGTAAAGCACGTTCGAGAAGTAGAATGTAGAGTTGTTGATTTGCTTGGTGTTAGCGTTCCCGCTACTGTCAACACCTGGAAGGATGAAAGAGTTCTCACGATCTAGAGTATCAACAGTAAGACCACGACCAAGAAGTGTAGCTACAGTAGTACTGTAGATATCTCCACCTTGAGACCAGTTAAATAAGAAGTTCAAGTTGAAGTTCTTGTAACGTAAGTTGTTACTAACGTTTAATAACCAGTCTTGGTTAGCGTCTCCAATGATACTAAGTGAAGTATCTTCAACGTAAGATCCAGAAGCGTTCACTAAGAAACGACCTTGGTCGTCACGTGCAATACTAGAACCGTAGATTGCTCCAAGAGACTCACCTGGTGTAGCTGCGTTACCAACACCGTTGGTAAATCCTGCGAATACAACACGGTCAGTATCTCCCACGTCAATTACAGTAGAATCGTTGGTAGACCAGTTGATTCCCATGTTCCAGTTTAATCCTTCTTGACTTCTTAGGATTTCTCCATTTAAGTCTAATTCAACACCCTTGTTCTCGATTTTACCAATGTTGGTAGCCGTGTTTGTATATCCAGTAGTTGGATCTAATGGCTGTGTTACAATCAAGTCAAGTGTAGATCTGTTGTAGATAGAAAGATCCATGCTTAAACGATAGTCGAAGAAACGTCCTTCAATCCCTAATTCAAGCTCATCCATACGCTCAGGTTTCAAGTCAGTATTACCTAACTGAGATCCAGAAGTGTTAGTGATTACAAATCCTCCGTTTGCATCAACGAAATCTTGTGTATCAAAGCTTAAGTTAGAAGCAATTGGATATCCTGAAGGGAAGTTAGCAGATGTTCCATAACCAGCACGAAGCTTTAAGATGTTAACTGCATTTCCTTTTAAACCGTCGATAAACTTGGTTGGGATAACTGCAATCGAAGCAGATGGGTAAGTAATAGAAGCGTTTTGCTTCGCTAAGTTAGATACCCAGTCTTTACGTGCAGCAAGCGTTAAGTAAACTGTACGGTCATAATCCCACTCAGTTTGTGCATATACCCCAAGGATGTTACGCTCTGAGAAGAATTGGATTTCGTCGTTTTGCGCGAAGTTGAAGTGGCGCAGTACGTTAAATACTTGTTGTCCTGTAGAAGCAAGACCATTTTGGTCGAAAATATCACGACGTGATTCAGCTCCTAGAGTAAAGGTAACGCCAATTTTATCTGACACATCATAGTCTCCTGATAAACGAACGTTGTGGTTGTGAAGCAACTTCAAGTTGTTCCAAGTTTGGTATTTACCTGAACGGTTCGCAACACTACCCGTTTTACCTCCTTTGTTCGCATAGTTCAAGTTACCCTCGTTATATACGTCTAAACCAAAGGTATAAGACAAGTTTAGATTATCGTTAATCTCGTATGCCATAGTAGCACCACCGAAGATACGGTGAACGTCCTGAGAAGTACCCGTATTGTTTACAGTCCATAATGGGTGCTGGATACTGTTATTTTGACGATAGTAGATAGATTCACCAGTTACTGGGTTTTGAAAAGGAATACCCATCAAATCTACAGAACGTGGTGTGTAGAATACGTTAGCATATACAGAAGCATTGTCACCACTTACGTTAGATCCATATCCAGCAGCAACTGGAGGTGATTTAAAGTAAGTGTTGGTGTAGTTTAATGTTCCGTTAAAGCTAAACTTGTTTGACATTTGGATGCGTCCACCAAAACTTAATGAAGTTCTGCGTAGTTCGTTACCTGGAGTAAATCCTTCGTCATCTAAGTGTCCAACGTTAAAGTTATAAGATACTTTTCCATCATCACTTGCACCTTTAAGGTTCATGTTTGTATTGATGATAGTACCTGTTCTAAAGAAAGCTTCTACGTTGTTGTAAGGCTTCCATTCGTAAACACTGTTTTGGTCAAGGCCAAAACGGTCACGAATCGCAGGAATCCCTGTTGCAGAAGATGCTGTTGCGAATGGGTGTCTTAAGTAACCTGCTTGCCCAGACAACGTTCCGTTGATTGAAGCTTGGTTACCCCATCCTGCAACTCCATCACGATCAAAAGAAGGTCCCCAGTTAGAGAAGAACCATCCAAACGATTGGTCGAAACCGTTACCGTATTGATCTTGGTAGTCTGCCAATGAAGCAATTTCGTTAAAGAATAAAGAGGTGTTTACAGTAATCTCATCTTTTCTTGGTCCAGCAGAACCAGCATTACCAGCTTTAGTGGTAATTAAGATTACCCCGTTACGACCTTGTGTTCCGTAAAGTGTTGCAGCAGCAAGACCTTTTAATACGTTTACACTTTCGATGTTGTTAGGATCAATATCTAAGAAACGAGAAGAACCGTTGTTACCATCCACGAAGTTACCTTGTGAGTTGGTTTCACTTGAGAATGGAACACCATCTACAACAAACAAAGGTTGGTTACCTTGGCTGAATGTGTTGAAACCACGGATAATGATACTTGTACCTGATCCAGAAACCCCACTTTGGTTGGTAATCTGTACCCCAGAAGCTTTTCCGGTCAATACACGTCCAATATCCCCTTCAGCTCTTTGCTCAAGGGCTTCCGATTCAACTTCAGAGACCGCATACCCTAGGGCTTGCTTCTCTCTCTTTACCCCGAAAGAAGTAACAACAACCTCTTCGAGTTCGTTGCCTGTGTTGAGGGATACGTTGTAGCTATCGTTTACCCCAACGGTAACTTCAGCTGTTTCATACCCAACAAAACTAATTTCGAGTACAGCACCTTCGGCAACCTCAATGGAATAATTCCCATCGAAATCGGTGCTTACACCATTGCTAGTTCCCTGCTCAACCACGGTAGCTCCCGGTAAAGGAAGACCGCTGTCGTCAGTAACTACACCTGTCACAGTTTTCTGTGCCCATCCTGCGAATGCCATTAGCATACTCATGGATGATAAAAGTATAAGTTTTTTCATGTTATATATATAGTTAATAAGTCTCCAAATTTAAGAATTAATTCCATTTATGTTAAGGAATTCTTAAATTTTATAACACAAAAGAGTTTTAAGTAATAAAAATACTGAAAATCAACGAGTTAAATAAGTTAATTTGTCGCATAGGCACGCCAAAAATTAGCATTACCTTGATATTTCCATGCAACAAATTGATCTTGGGTTACTTCCCAGAAGCCAAAGTCTCCTTCTGTAATTAGGACGTTTCCGTTGCTTAATTTTACTGCTCCAGAGATTTTCCCGTTAAATAATTGGGGGTCAGTAAAGTTCCAAATCAATGCTGGACTATTATCTAAATCAGGGTCAAGTGATAAAGGATTTGGCAAGCGAATTTCGTGTACTGTAGACTGCTCGGTTGTGCCTCCGTTACTGAAAAGTAGCATTTGTGTGTGCTCGTCGTTAGAAAAGTTTGGATGATGCACATTATCTAAAAAAGGCGATCCAACACCATTGTATGTGTTAGGATTTCCAAAGCGATATACTAAATCACCGCCATGTCCGTAATTTCCACCTGTTGAACTACTTGCTTCTTGTAGGGTAGTGCTGTGGTCTATGACCCAGACTTCATGGTAGAAGTTGACAGAAATAAAAATCAAGTCTCGTGTAGCATCATAGGTTATAGCATTGGCATGCATCCAATCGCCATTGGCTTGTGTGTGATTATAGTTTACATCTATTTTTCGCAAATTAGTGCGAAGGTTTCCGAAATTATTTTGGTCCTCAAAAAAGTCTTGTACAAGGTGATCCCAGCTTTTCCATTGCCAAACAATTTGATTGTCACTTGGGCTAATTTCAACGATTTTTTCTAAAAATATATCAGTAGTTGTACTGGCTCCTAGACTTATGGCTTGTGCTAGAGGAATGCGTTCCCAAATAAGGGTTATTACATTACCGTTGGGCAGTTTAGTTAAATCGTGATGAGCGATTTCGTTGTTGTTAATGGTGTTGTACTCCCATACAACATCACCTTGGGTGGTGAGTTCACGTAAAATTCCGCCACCACCGCCAAAAGTAAATGGCGGATCGTTTTCTGGTTTGAAGATGCCCAATAAATTTCCATTTTCTTCAGGAGTAATATCATTACCGAGACGTAAGTCAAAGGTGTAGGCGTCTCCTTTGCTACCATCCTTATTTAGGTAGTATGCTTGGGTGCCTCCATTTTCGATGGCGAATATGGGGAGGCTATCAATACGTTCATAATCATAAATTAAAACTTCGTCTGTTAATTGTGGGAGGGCGCGAAAATTAGCAGTCAGGGTGTAGTCTTTATTTCCAATGATGGTTAGCGGGTTGGTGCTTTCATTAAGTGTGCCTTCCCACCCTGTGAAAGCATAACCATCGTTAGCAGTTGCAGTTAAAGTAATGCGTTGCCCTTCGTTTATACTATTTAGGTTGGCAGGGGCCACCTGTCCACCTTCGCTCGGTTGCGTGTTTAAGGTTACTGAATAAGTATTGCTTTCTTCTTTGCTACATCCAATGAAAACTAAAACAAAAAAGATGGCATAGAAAATATTTAGCTTGGGCATATATAGTCGATTTTTCGCAATGTACAACAATTCGACCTTTTGGTTACTGGCTTAATTGGAATGTAGTGAAAAGCATTCGTATATTTAATTCAATTACAGTAACTCATGAAAAACAGATCGCTTTTAGTTATTTTTTTCCTAGTAGTGGGATGTGGCCCTAGGAAGCTGGATTTCGAACGTCCAGTCGATACACGTTCTCGCCCCATCACCCTGCAAG
>WTJU01000015.1 GCA_011526285.1 Candidatus Arcticimaribacter sp. | reverse complement strand
GATAGTCCAAGATCAGGGAATAGTGAATTGATTAAAGAACGGAACACCCATAAAAAGACGGTAACAGCAAAGATGCGTAATACGTGTTTTTCTTCGGAGGTTATTGGACCTAAGTCCTTAAGTTTTTTAGCAATCAATTCGTTTGACGAAGCAAATTCAATTCCTTTGTTCGGGAACATCCAGCGGGTTAATACAATATAGATTACTCCAATCATTAGGGCAGAAAACGGCAATCCAATGATCATCCATTTAAGGAAAGAAATTTCCATGTTGTATTCGTTTTCTAGCAATCCAATTAATACTGAGTTGGGGGGAGTACCAATAACTGTTGCTATTCCACCTGCATTGGCAGAAAAGGCAATTCCAAGCATAACACTTAAAGAGAAATGTTGTTCTTGTTTGGTGAAAACACCATCGCTTTTAACCAACAACTGTATAACAGACAAGGCAATGGGAAGCATGACTACTGTACTGGCCGTGTTAGAAATCCACATGCTCATAAAAGCAGTTGCTAACATAAACCCTAAAATTACTCGGTTGGGGGTTGTTCCGGTTTTATGAATAATGGTTAAGGCGATACGCTTGTGAAGATTCACCTTTTCCAATGCTAAAGCAAGTACAAACCCACCAAAAAAGAGGAAGACAATTGAACTTCCATAATTTGCCCCAACCTCATTCATTGACATTACATCAAACAATGGAAAAATAACCAAAGGGAGTAGAGCGGTTACTGAAATTGAGACTGCTTCACTCATCCACCAAGAGACCATCCAAAAGGCTAACCCTATTACTACCAAAGCGTTAGCAGGAAGTCCCGCTATAGGGTAAAGAATGAAAAACAAAAAGGCTAGTGGCCCAAGTAGAAGTCCTATTTTTTTTGTCATTTGTTCAATTTGTGCTTAGGTTAAATATATAGATTTTCTTTGGCTCTCGTTGCATTCAAAATTGGCTTAAAATAAATTCCTGATTTTCTACGATTTAGGATTATTATGTTTAATTTTAAAACAAAAGAATAAAACAAAACAATGCTATGGAAACTACAGTAAAAATCAAAGCCGATACCAAAACAGGCTTTGAACAACCCATTCACTGTACCCAATATTTAGTTGATGGAGAATTGAAAACTTGGGAGGGCGGAAGGTCTGATGTTTTTTCAACTATTTACACTGAAAATGATTCTGGAGAAGTAGGCCCAACTTTATTGGGTTCGATTCCAGATATGGAAACTGACGCTGCTCTAGATGCTTTAAATGCTGCCGAAAGGGCTTTTAATCGCGGTCAAGGACTTTGGCCTACCATGAAGGTAAAAGATCGTCTTAAATGTTTAGAGAATTTTGCCGAGAAAATGAAAGAACACCGTGAAGAGGTGGTAGAACTTCTCATGTGGGAAATTGCTAAAAACAAGGCAGACTCATACAAAGAATTTGACCGTACGGTAGACTACATTTATGATACCATTGAGGCCTATAAAAAACTCGATCGAAAAAGTGCAAAGTTTGATAAACAAGCGGGCATACATGCACATATACGAAGAGGACCTTTAGGAGTAGTACTATGCCTAGGCCCTTACAATTATCCGTTAAATGAAACCTTTTGTTTGCTTATTCCCGCAATCATTATGGGCAATACAGCCATTTTTAAACCTGCGAAACACGGGGTATTACTTATCACCCCGTTGTTAAAAGCTTTCCACGAAAGCTTTCCTCCCGGAGTGGTTAACATTGTTTTTGGCCGCGGACGTAAAATAGCATCACCCATCATGCAAACAGGAAAGATTGATGTTTTGGCTTTAATCGGGCATTCCTCGTCGGCAGTTGCATTACAAGATCTACATCCTAACAAAAATCGCTTGCGTTTGGTGCTTGGACTAGAGGCCAAGAACCCAGGAATAATTTTACCTGATGCTGATTTAGATTTGACCATTAAAGAGTGTATTTCAGGAACATTGTCGTACAACGGACAACGGTGCACCGCACTTAAGATTCTTTTTGTTCACGAATCTATTGTAGATGAATTCAATAGTCGTTTTTCTAAAGCAGTTGACGCATTGTCCTATGGTTTACCATGGGAAGAGGGGGCTTTTTTAACCCCACTTCCAGAACCCAGCAAACCTGAATATATTCAGTCTCTATTAAAGGATGCTAAAGCCAAAGGCGCAAAAATTCTCAATAAAAAAGGAGGGCAGTTATCCCATAACTATTCCTATCCGGCAGTACTATATCCTGTTACTAGCGAAATGGATGTCTATCACGAGGAACAGTTTGGCCCTGTAATTCCAATCATGTCATACAAAGACATAAACGAACCACTCGATATTATGGCTGCTTCAGAATACGGACAGCAAGTGAGCTTGTTTGGTCGTGATATTCGAAAAATAGGACCACTGGTTGATGTTTTGGCAAATTTAGTGTGTCGTGTGAATCTAAACTCAGCGTGTCAACGTGGCCC
>WTJU01000111.1 GCA_011526285.1 Candidatus Arcticimaribacter sp. | reverse complement strand
TCTTGAGGGCTTAGAAGACGTGGATGGCGCCATTGCTGCTGCAAAACAGTCATTGACTTTAGCAGAAACAGCTGGTAATCCAGACTATGTGCGTATGAACAAAGAGGCTATCGCCAAGTGGAGTAAATAAGCTTTTCTTCTTAAAACAATTTAAAACCCTACCGTTTGGTGGGGTTTTTTAGTTCTATCATTTCAAGCATAAGGCAGTTAAAAGTATAGTATTTTTACTACATTTGTATGATTGTAAATTTCTACTGCCTCAATGAAATACAATGAATTTTTCCGATTAGCGAAAAAAAATGGTTGGAAACTATTACGCTATGGTAAAGGGAGTCATGAAATTTGGGTAAACAAGCAGGTTAAAATTTCAATTCCCAACCATGGCTCCAAAGAAATGCCAAAAGGACTGGAGCGGAAGCTGCGAAAACAAATGAATTTGTAAAATTGATTAATCCTTACTCAATATGAACACCTTGAGAATAATTATTGAAAAAAGCGCGGACTCGTATGGAGCCTATGCAGAATCCATTGATGGCATTTACGGTGCTGGTGATACACTCCAAGAGGTAAAAAAGTCAATTGATGATGCAATTTTAACCGTCAAGACTTTTGAAAAACACGAAATACCAAAAGCTTTGTTAGAAGAACACGAATTGAAGTTTGTTTTTAATACACAAAGTTTTTTGGAGTATTATGAGAAAATATTAAGCCGTGCATCTTTGAGTCGCTTGACAGGGATCAATGAAAAACAGTTAGGGCATTACATCCAAGGATTGCATAAACCACGGAAGGATAAAGTCGAGAAAATTGAGCGAGCCTTACACGACTTGGGGCAGGAACTTTTATCGGTCGAATTAAGCTAATCCCTTTTTCGGTTACACCACAAGTTTATTGGTTCGCAACAGGATTTTTTAATGATTTTTCAAGTTCGATCAATTGTTCTACATAGACCTGTTTGATTTCTTCGTTGTAATTGGGTCTTCTTTTAAAATATCCAGCATAAAAATCTTCTATGCCTTGATCGACCCACGCCAAGGCTTTTTCTTTATTGCCTTTTTCTTGTTCATAAAGGGCGTAATAGTATTTACTATCTGCGTTTTTGTTTTGATAGTAATACAAGGCTTTGTCGAGATAGTGGGGCATGCTGTCTAAACAGTTGTTTTCATAATGGGCAATGGCTAAGTTGAGAAAAGCCTCGGGTTCAACCCAGTCTTCCCCAAATTCCTTACTGACCTGCGCAATGTGTTTTTGATAGTAATAGATGGATTTCTCGTAATTCTTTGCCCCTAAATAGGCATGTCCCCGCCAAAAGTCCACACTGTGGCCTCGAGGTGCGTCGATATGGTTGGGGGTTAGCCTATCGGTAGCGTCAAAATCGGCAATGGCTTTTTGGTAATCCCGGTAAAAGTAAAGATAATGGTGACCTCTCCAACCAATCCAAGTACTAGAGTCGCAGGCCACTGCTTGATCGATGTACTTTTTCCATTCTTGTGGCATCCCGCGTTTAAGGTAGGGGATATAACGTTCCCTTAAAGCATCGCAATGTTGAGGGTCAAGGCGAAGTATTTCCTCAATAGCTTTCATGTTTTGCGGAGAACCTTGGTGATAGCCTTTGGCATCCAAAAATTCTTGCCATTTAAAGGCGACTTTTGATTCTCTTTCTTCTTTTGAGGGATAGTCTATATCGCAGCTAAGTAAGGTCAACAGAATAAGACTAAGGGATAATTTCAGTGATTTGTCCATTTTCTAAACGTAAGGTTAAGTGCATATAATAATTGAGGTCTTTTTCATCATAAGTTTCCCAATGATCTTGCTTTAAGCAGAGGTCAACTAATTCTTCCACCAAGCCATTAGAAAAGGTGGTGGACTCAAAGTCGTAGGTCAATTCCTTGACTTGATAAAGCCACACTTTTCCGGTATTACTGATGTAAAAACGTAGGTTGAGATAGCCATTATCATTGTATTTTTCTGCCCGATAATTCTCCAATAAATTTTGTTTGAATTGGTATTTACTGCCTTTGTAAATATTTGGAGCAGAACTGGAGAAGTATCCCTCTAAACTTTTATCGGCATGCTTTTCTACACTGTCTAATGCGGTATAGTTATAAATATAGCCAATACGATAGGGGTATTTATCTTTCTTTAAATTTTGATCGTAATAACGCGACCAAAAAAAGCCAAGGGTAAAGGAAATAAGTAGGGAAAAAAGGAAATATGTTTTTTTCATGGTATAATGTTTGAGGTAATCTAAAAGTAGGAATAAATGTCTGAAATTGAACCATTTTATGTTTGATTTAACATAAATAGCTGTGAACTTTACACCAAAAAATCAAAAATTTCAATTGACGCATTACACGTTTTGAATTTTATTTATTTTAAGCTTTGATAAGAAACTGATTCACCTCTTGCTGAAAATTAATTGGTCCCGGTGTAGTGGTATAGGTTTTTATGTGC
>WTJU01000050.1 GCA_011526285.1 Candidatus Arcticimaribacter sp. | reverse complement strand
TACTTGTTTGATTTATAAACACCTATAACGCAATTCGAAAAGCAAGACAAACTAACTATTCATTAGACTTGACCTTGTCTATAAAATCCTTCAATGCACGCTGATTCAATCCATATTGTGGAGCATTAAATAAAGAAACAGAAGAAGGTGTTAGTTCTCTTTTAGCGGATAGATGGACCCACTCAAAACCCGCTTCTTTAAAGTAGAACACATTTGAAGCATCTATTCCACTACCAGGCATAACAATTAGGTTCCCTTCTGCTATATCTTTCCAATGCTTTAAGTTTTCTATCCCTTCATGCGCTGTGAGGTGCTGCCCTGAACTAAGCACACCATCAAAGCCAAGCTTTATCAATTCGCTCAATGCATTTTCAGGATTAGCTACGTCATCAAATGCCCGATGAAAATAAAGTGCGCAATCAGACAAGTTATTTCTAAGTTGCGCTAAAAATGCAACAGGCAGTAAACCCTCAGGGGTTAATCCACCCGTAACTATACCCGCAACACCCAACGATTGTATCGTAACACAATCTTGAAGTAGCGTAGCATAAGTTTCTTCATCATAAATAAAATCACCACTACGTGGGCGTACTAAAACATGTATTGGAATTTTACTGATCGAAACAGCCTTTTCAATCATCGCTAATGATGGAGTAAGTCCTCCACAACCCAATTCAATACAGAGTTCTATCCTATCTACAGCAAAAGATTGAAGAAAATGAACGTCTTCTAATCGATTGATACATACTTCAATTTTCACAACGGTAAATTATATGATCTAGGAAAGATAATTCCTTTTTAATACATTTAGTGTATATGAAACGTAGATCCTTTGTTCACAGCCTATCCCTAGCGGGTTTATTTCCCAGTTTTTCGACACAACAATTCAAAACAATCCAACCACAGGAAAGTATAAAAAATGATCCCATTGCGTTGTGTACTTGGAATTTTACAGAAGCCAATGCCTTTGCAGGTAAAGCACTTGAAGAAGGGAAAGATGCGTTAACAGCATCCATTTTGGCAGCGCAAATAGAAGAAGAAAATTCAGAAAATAGTACAGTAGGTTATGGAGGTGCTCCAGATCGAAACGGTCAGGTTACACTCGATGCCTGTGTGATGGACCATCGAGGTAACTGCGGTGCAGTACTAGCAGTAGAAAATGTGGTTCATGTAGCTGCACTAGCGCGTGATGTCATGGAGAAAACCCCCCATGTAATGCTATCAGGAAAAGGAGCAGAAGACTTTGCTAGGAAACTAAATTACCCTATTCAACCCCTGTTAACAGATACAGCTAAAAGCAATTGGGAACAATGGAAAAAGGAAGCCCACTACCAACCCATCATCAATATTGAAAATCATGATACCATTGGTGTATTGTGCAGAGATAAAGAAGGAAATATTAGTGGAGCCTGTAGCACAAGCGGTTTGGCGTATAAAATGAAAGGACGCATAGGCGATTCCCCCATTATAGGTTCTGGCTTATTTATTGACAATACCGTTGGAGGGGCAGTAGCTACAGGAATGGGAGAAGAAGTAGTTAAAACGGTAGGATCCTTTTTAATTGTAGAACTCATGCGGCAAGGAATGACACCCCAACAAGCGTGTGAGGAAGCCATTAAAAGAATTTTAGAAAAACAAAACGCTAAACCCAACTTCCAAGTGGCATACCTTGCTTTAGACAAAGCCGGAAATATAGGAGCGTGCGCTATTCACGATGGATTTTCTTATATGCAACATCGTGAAGGCAAAAATCAAAATATCCCTGTGAATGCCCTATAGTCATTTGTTGAATCCATAAAATACAATTTTAAACCCCTTCACCTTTTCTCATGCAATCCCTACTCAAACAAATAAAAGCATGCACACGTTGTGAAAAAGAGCTGGCATTAGGGCCACGTCCTATAGTTAATGCACACAGTGAAAATAAAATAATTATCATTGGTCAAGCCCCGGGCTCAGTCGTACATAAAAGCGGGATTCCATGGGACGATCAAAGTGGAAAGAACTTACGCGATTGGATGGGAATAGATAAAGCCACTTTCTATAATGAAGAAAAAATAGCGTTAATGCCTATGGGCTTTTGTTACCCCGGAATGGGTAAATCGGGCGACCTACCTCCAATTAAACGGTGTGCGCCACTCTGGCATCCCCCTATTTTATCCCAGCTTAAAAAATTATCGATCAGACTATTAATTGGCACCTATGCTCAGGAATACTATCTTCCGGAAACAAAAAAGATGACACTTACAGCGCGTGTCAAGAATTTTGAATCTTATTTACCAGATTATTTCGTATTGCCCCATCCTTCTCCTAGAAACAATATTTGGCAAAAGAAACACCCATGGTTTGTCCAAGAGGTACTTCCTGTTTTGAAAAAGAGAATACATGGAATTTTAGCTGAACCCTAGCATTGAGGTATAAAAAAACCCTCACTACAAGAAGTAATGAGGGTTAAGA
>WTJU01000008.1 GCA_011526285.1 Candidatus Arcticimaribacter sp. | reverse complement strand
CAAAATCTGAAAAAATACCTGTTGCGGTAAAATAATTAATCTAAGATTTTTTGGGTCAGGTCAGCCAGTTTTGCCTCTAAGGCTTTGATCTTTTTTTCTTGTTCTAGAAGGTATAGAAAGAATTCTTCAATTTTTTCTAATTGATGTTCTAAAGCTAAATTTAGTCGAAGACATATATGCTTTTATATTTCTTTTGCATTTTAAATATTTGATATTCCAACTAAAACAATCTAATGAATTACCAACGAGAAGAAATCACCTCTTCTACCTCTATTCCCTTAGCTAAAATCCAGTAGGCTGAAAGTTCTGGCATTGACTCTACCAAGGTTTTACCTCGCTCAAATGACATGACCATTAGGGCTGTTGCATACGCATCTGCAGTCATACAGTCAGGTGCTTTAACCGAAACACTTAGCACTTTAGAACGCACAGGCCGACCGTTAAGTGGATTGATGGAATGAACGTATTTTTCTCCAGAGTTTTTATCTACACGAAATTTACGGTAGTTCCCAGAAGTTGCCAGTGCCTCGTTATTTAAAGAAACAACTGATTGTAAGCTTCTTTCTTCCCCTTGCTTAGGGTTGTCTATTCCTATTTTCCACCCTTCACCGCTTTTAGGGCTCATGCCTTTTCCTACAACCTCTCCCCCAATTTCAACCAAATGATTTTGACTTCCTTTTTGGGATAGATAACGCTCGATCAAGTCTACCGTATATCCTTTAGCGATGGCGTTAAAGTCTATGTATATGTTTGGGTTGTCTTTGATAATTCTTCGATCAGGTGTCATTTGTATTCGAGCCCAGCCCGTAATTTCCATTAAACTGTCTTGCTGAGTAGGGCTTATTTGTTTGAGTGCTTTATCAGGTCCAAAACCGTAAGCATTGACCCAAGCCCCTACTGTTGGATCAAAATACCCTTGTGTTTTATACCATAATAAATTGGCTTTATCAAACACAGCTTTAAAATGCTCATCTACTTGAAGTAGACTATCTCCTCGATTTACCTTAGAAATATCAGAATCTGGAAGGTAGGTTGACATGGAGTGATTAACGAGGTTGAAAATTGAGTCAATTCCTTGTTGTATAATTTCTTTTTCCTCCTCTATCGCTTGGTATTGAATACCGTATGTGGTTCCCAATGCATATCCTTGTATTGCTTCTAGTTTAGGTTGACGAGAACAAGCCACAACTAAAGCTACTAAAATTAATGAGTGTAATTTTTTATTCATTGATTGTAATTTCTTGTAAGCCTTGATAATTTATTGCCATGGGTGCGTCCTTACTAATGGGTAGATTATAGTCTAAACCGTGTGCCAAGCCAACACCAGCATAATAGGTTCTAGCTTCAAACTTCTCTGCATGTGCACGAACTTTTTCCATTAGCACCCCGTCATAATCAATAGGATTAATGGGGTACTTCACCGCACGAACGATAACAAAATGGAGCTTCTTATCTTTTAAACACACAAACTGAGGATCTTTTTTTAATTGAGAATTCACGGTCATGAATTCAAACCCTTCTTTCTCTAAAGCCTTACCAACCACTTCCATAGCTGTATTGTGCAGCTCTTGTTCATTTAACTTTTTCATCATGTCAAATTTAGTTGGATTTATAATACTTTGCAGACTATTTCGTAAGTTTAGATGTCCTTAAATTTTACTACAATGAAAAAAATTAGCCTGCTATTCATCTGCCTACTGTTTTTTATACAGTGTACTTCCAAAAAAGAACATGTAACAGAAACCAGAACCAGTAACGGTTTTAGTTATGAAATTGTTCGTAACGACCCTTCGAAAACACGTGTTTATACGCTAGAAAACGGACTAAAAGTTTATCTGAGTAAAAACAGTAACAGCCCAAGAATTCATGTTTTTACTGCGATTAAAGCGGGAGGCAAAAATGACCCAGAAGACAATACAGGATTGGCGCATTACTTAGAG
Organism: Candidatus Arcticimaribacter sp.; assembly: GCA_011526285.1. Lineage (GTDB taxonomy): Bacteria > Bacteroidota > Bacteroidia > Flavobacteriales > Flavobacteriaceae > Arcticimaribacter. The sequence continues at coordinate 528 of WTJU01000008.1, read as the reverse complement.
CACATGATGTTTAAAGGAACAGATGCCTTTGGCACAAAAGACTTTGAAAGAGAAAAAGTTTATTTAGACTCCATAGAACGATTATTTAATGAATATGGAAAATTAACCGATCCCGAGGCACGGAAGTCAATGTATGCGCAAATTGATGAAATTTCGAATAAAGCTGCAGAATTTGCTATTCCCAATGAATATGATAAAATGATCTCACTATTGGGGGGAAAGGGACTCAATGCCTACACCACAGACGACAGGACAGTATATACTGTAGATATACCTACAAATGAACTTGAACGATTCTTAAAAATAGAGGGAAACCGGTTTAAAATGATCTCTTAGAATTTCACCAAAAGAACATTAAACCGCTAGCGCACAACATTATCTTGATAGGGCATCGAGATAAAATAGATTTTGACAATCTGGCTCAGTACGGTGAGGTTACAGAACTAACGCACAAAGAGTTATTTGGATATTAAATAAAAAAGGTGGTCAAAAGACCACCTTTTTGTAAAAATATTACCCTCCAAAGTC
>WTJU01000055.1 GCA_011526285.1 Candidatus Arcticimaribacter sp. | reverse complement strand
ATGGCTGATGCAAACTTTAGAAATAAAGTAAAACAGACCCCTGAAGAATTTGTTGCAATGGCCAAAAAGATTAGCGAGAAGTTATAATCACTTCGGCAAAGTCAATTCAAAAGTAGTGCCTTTGCCAAGTTTTGTTTTTTTCACATAAATAGAACCGTTGTGATAATCTTCAACAATTCGACGCGCTAGAGATAAACCCAGTCCCCAGCCTCTACTTTTCGTAGTAAAACCAGGACGAAAAAGTTGTTTTAGATCTTTAGCAGTAATTCCGCTACCTTCATCCTCAACCCAAATTCGAACCTCATTTTTTTTGTCGACTAAACCAACACGCAGGCTTCCTATTCCCTTCATCGCATCCAAACCATTTTTGACTAAGTTCTCTAAAGTCCAGCTCAATAATGCGGCATTTACGGGCATAAGTATGGCAGTTTCTGGCAAATTGATTTCCCATTCAACACGAGTACCCGTTCTTTTTTTCAAATAATCAACCGTAGATAGGGTAAGGCCTACAATGTCTTCTTCTGCCAAGTCGGGAAGCGATCCTACCTTAGAAAAACGCTCCGTAATTACCTTTAGTCTTTCAATGTCTTTTTGCATTTCTTCAACAGAGTCGGGAGCAATTTCCTGCTCTTTGAGCAACGCAATCCAGCCCATAAGTGAACTTAGCGGTGTGCCAATTTGATGTGCTGTTTCTTTTGCCATTCCGGCCCATAACCGGTTTTGTTCAGCTGCTTTATTGGTTTGAAAGAAAAAGTAAAGTAAGCCACCAAACAGAAAAAGGATTAAAAGTAGTGCAAGTGGATAGTAACGCAATTTCACCAAAAGAGGAGCATCCCCATAATATAATTTTTGGTTGATGATCGTACTGTAAACAATCGGAATGGGGTCGTTATCCAATTTAATCTTGTTCAATACAGCATAAAGCTCTAGTGAATCGGGGTCTTCTTCTACCGACCACTCAATGTTTTTAAAGTCAACAATCGATCCATTTTCGTTTACCTGTATCATTGGTGCGACACCAATTTTTTGAAGAACATCAAAAGCCAAGGTGCCAAAATCGCGGCTTAAATCATTACTTTCTACCAATTCGCGTTGGGCAGTAGCCCATAACTCCATTTTATTTCGCTCCTCTTCCTTTACCAATTGAAACAAAATGTTGGTGTTCCAAACAATAAGCAAAACAATACCAAAGGCGCCATAAACCCCCCAGCTTTTCCACACACTCTTTAACGACTTAAACATCTTGTTTTTCTTAACGCCCTAAAATACCGAATATTATCCAATCTCAAGTTTAGTAAGGCAATCGCAAGCACTTGATTGAACTGTTTAAAACTTCCAGAGAGAATTCTTTTTTAGACCCCAAAAAATTTAGGGGATTGTGTATTTTTGAACTTTAAACCCAACAAAATGGAAGTATCAGGTAAAATCAAATGGTTAGATGAAACAAAAACCTACGGGAACAACGGTTTTCGTAAGCGTGAAGTTGTGGTCACAACAGAAGAACAGTATCCTCAGCACATTTTAGTAGAGTTTATCCAAGACAAATGCGATTTACTAAATAGCTTCCATCTGGGGCAGTCGGTAAAAATAGGAATCAATTTGCGAGGTCGTGAATGGGTCAATCCACAGGGTGAAACAAAATATTTTAACTCCATACAAGGATGGCGTATTGAAGCAATGGGCGCACCAACTAGCGATGCTCCAGACATGCCGCCAATGCCGCCTGCTTCTGCTTTTGAGTCTGCACCTGAGCAAGACAATGAGGTAGAAGACGATCTTCCGTTTTAATAGTTGCGTTCTCAATTTTGATGTGTTCTCTGCAATGGCAGGAGAACAGAAACAATGGCCTATACTACTTTGATGACGCCTACGGCTTGTCCTTAGGTCTCGGGGAACCAAATGTAATTCCCTAATTCGTAATTAATTCTATTGCCAATAAAAAATTAATGTAGTACATTTGCAGCCCCTTAACAGGGGAAATGTAATCGATAAAACTATTCATTGTGGATACACTAAGTTATAAAACCATTTCAGCCAACGCCAATACTGTTGATAAACAGTGGGTTGTTGTTGATGTTGCTGGAATGCCTTTAGGAAGAATGGCTTCAGAAGTTGCGAAATTAATTCGTGGAAAACACAAGCCTAATTACACACCTCATGTTGATTGTGGCGATAACGTAATTGTTATCAATGCAGAGAAAATCCAGTTGAGCGGAGACAAGTGGAAGCAAAAAATCTACTTGCGTCATACAGGTTACCCAGGTGGTCAACGTGCATTGAGTGCAGAGCAGTTATATGCTAAAAGCCCTTCTCGCTTAGTAGAAAATGCAGTACGCGGTATGTTGCCAAAAAACAAACTAGGCGCTGCTCTATATAGAAATCTTAAAGTATTTAATGGTGCTGAGCATACCCATGCTGGACAAAATCCAACCACCATTCAACTCAATAAATTTAACTAATGGAAGTGATTCACACCATCGG
>WTJU01000123.1 GCA_011526285.1 Candidatus Arcticimaribacter sp. | reverse complement strand
ATTCGCCATGTAGGTGGAGGACATAAAAAAAGGTATCGTATCATTGACTTTAAACGAAACAAGTTTGATGTCAATGCAGAAGTAAAAACAATTGAATATGATCCTAACCGTACTGCCTTTATCGCATTGGTAGAGTACACAGACGGTGAGAAGCGATACATCATCGCTCAAAACGGTCTTCAAGTTGGACAAACTGTTGCCTCTGGAGCAAACGTAGCACCAGAAGTTGGAAACAGTCTTCCGCTCTCAGCTATTCCGTTAGGGACAATCATTTCTTGCATTGAGTTACACCCAGGTCGTGGAGCCAATATTGCACGTAGTGCAGGTGCATTTGCACAATTGATGGCTCGCGATGGGAAGTATGCCACTGTTAAGTTACCATCAGGTGAAACCCGAATGATTTTGGTCACTTGTATGGCTACGATTGGAGCGATTTCCAACTCAGACCACCAATTGTTGGTGTCTGGTAAGGCAGGTCGTTCCCGTTGGTTAGGACGTCGTCCTCGCACAAGACCAGTAGCGATGAACCCAGTCGATCACCCCATGGGTGGTGGTGAAGGTCGTGCTTCTGGAGGTCACCCACGTAACCGTAACGGTGTACCTGCGAAAGGATATAGAACACGTTCTAAGACCAAAGCGAGTAATAAGTTTATTATCGAACGTAGAAAAAAATAAGCAACTATGGCACGTTCATTAAAAAAAGGACCCTTTGTACACCACAGCCTTGAGAAAAAGGTTTTGGCCAATGTGGAATCCGGCAAGAAATCAGTTATTAAAACGTGGTCTCGTGCTTCGTTAATTACCCCCGATTTTGTGGGACAAACCATTGGAGTGCATAACGGAAGACAATTTGTTCCAGTTTATGTAACAGAAAACATGGTAGGACATAAGCTAGGCGAATTTTCACCAACACGATCGTTCCGCGGTCATGCAGGTGCAAAAAATAAAGGTAAAAAATAATAAGACATGGGAAATCGTAAAAGACAAGCTGCACAAGCAGCGAAAGAAGCGAAGAAATCGCAGGCTTTTGCTAAGTTGAACAATTGCCCAACGTCTCCTCGTAAAATGCGTTTGGTTGCAGACCAAGTGCGTGGAGAGGATGTCAACAAAGCTCTTGCAATTTTGAGATTTAGCCCAAAAGAGGCTTCTCGTCGCCTAGAGAAACTTTTGTTGTCTGCCTTGGCCAACTGGCAAGCAAAAAATGAAGAAGCTGATATCGAGCAAGCAGCTTTATACGTTAAAGAAATCCGTGTGGACGGAGGAAACATGTTAAAACGCTTACGCCCAGCCCCACAAGGCCGTGCACACCGCATTCGCAAGCGTTCAAATCATGTAACACTCGTTTTAGGATCTAATTCTATTGAAAGTTAATTATGGGACAAAAAACGAATCCAATCGGAAATCGCTTAGGGATCATTAGAGGATGGGACTCCAACTGGTACGGAGGAAACAACTACGGTGATAAAATAGCTGAAGACGATAAAATCAGAAAATACATTCACGCACGTTTAGCTAAAGCAAGCGTGTCTAATGTGATCATTGAACGCACACTAAAGCTCATTACTATTACCATTACCACTGCTCGCCCAGGGATTATTATTGGGAAAGCAGGTCAAGAGGTAGACAAGCTAAAAGAAGAGTTAAAGAAAATTACTTCTAAAGAAGTTCAGATCAATATTTTTGAGATCAAGCGTCCTGAACTAGATGCACGTCTAGTTGGTGCTTCAATCGCACGTCAAATTGAAGGTCGTATTTCTTACCGTCGTGCCATTAAAATGGCCATCGCTGCGGCAATGCGTATGAACTGCGAAGGAATTAAAATTCAAATTTCAGGTCGTTTAAATGGTGCAGAAATGGCACGTTCTGAAGCATACAAGGAAGGACGTATACCACTATCTACATTTAGAGCAGATATTGACTATGCCTTAGTGGAAGCACATACCACTTATGGCCGACTAGGTATCAAGGTATGGATCATGAAAGGTGAGGTATACGGAAAACGCGAACTTTCTCCATTGGTAGGTATGACAAAAAAATCAAACCAAGGAGGAGGAAAGAATAACAACCAACGTCAACGACGTCGTAAATAATCACGAGGAACAATGTTACAACCTAAAAGAACTAAATTCCGCAAAGCGCAGAAAGGCCGCATGAAAGGCAATTCTCAGCGTGGACACCAATTATCAAACGGAATGTTTGGGATTAAAGCTTTGGATGCAAAATTCATTACTTCTCGTCAAATTGAGGCGGCTCGTATTGCTGCAACCCGTTACATGAAAAGGGAAGGGCAGCTGTGGATTAAAATTTTCCCAGACAAACCCATTACTAAAAAACCTTTAGAGGTACGTATGGGTAAAGGAAAAGGAGCACCAGAATATTTTGTAGCTGTGGTTAAACCAGGGCGTATTCTTTTTGAAGTTTCTGGTGTACCCATGGACATCGCAAAAGAAGCCCTTCGCTTAGCTGCACAAAAGCTACCTG
>WTJU01000006.1 GCA_011526285.1 Candidatus Arcticimaribacter sp. | reverse complement strand
TAGCTTTTCAAATCCTCTAAAAGGTTTTTTTAAGATTTTTTTAAGGCTTTGAAGCACACTAAAAACCAACAACCTAAAACTGTTAAAAAACACAGCATGGAACTCCCTAAAAAAAAGGTATCTAAATAATGTGAATATTTTTAGCCCTTTTTTTCAAAAAAATGAGGAAAAATGGGCCTTACTGTTAATTTTTTCCCAAGGATTTTTTTAGAAGGTTTTTTAAGAATAGTACTTTAGAATTTTTTAAAACCAAATCTTACATAACCTTATGAAAAAATCTACATTGTTCTGAATGTTATTGCATTCGTATGGATTTGTGGGCCACAGAATACTTTATTGCAATGGCAGGTAATGGCATTGATGCCTACAATTCATATAGAAGAAATGGGTTCCCAAGTGATATACAACCCAATATTGAACCCGACCCAGGAAGCTTTCCGCTCTCTATGTTTTATCCATCCGATTACACTTCAAGTAGCTCCAACGCAAAGCAGAAATCTGATGTGAATGAGCGCGTGTTTTGGAACACTAATGGACCTACCAATCTAAAATTAAACGAACATGAAAAATACATTAATATATATTCTTTTAGTCGCTGGAATAGTGGGATGCAAAGACCCCGATAACACCATCAATGACATCTTTGATAAAGTAGAACAAAGTGCTGTACTTCGGACTATTTCTTCTAAAGGAGATTACAATTTTTATGCCCCAAGCACATCGGTTTTTGAATTGACAATTGAAGAACACGACATCAAAAAAGGTGCTTTAATGCAAAATGTTGAAATCTACTTATCACTCAATGGTGAGAATGAAAAACTATACAAGACCCCTGACCCTAGTGCTTTCACTACGGGGCCAACAGGGCTCCCAAGGACCGATATCAAACTCAGTTTAGAGGATGCTGTTAGTGCCTTAAGACTTTCCAGCTCCCAATACAAGGGAGGCGATACCATTAGGCTCCAGCTTAAACTTAACCTGACCAATGGAAAAAGTTACAGCAACGATGGGGTTACGAGCTCATTAACAGGCTCTTACTTTGCATCACCTTTTGAATACAATTTGGTAATCAAGTGTATTCCATTAGCTGCTGTACCTGGCATTTACACCTTTATGATGACCGATACACCTTATGAAGACGGATGGCAAGGTAGTCATATTAAAGTAACTGTTGATGGGAAAACCACAAATTAAGGTATCCCAAGTGATAGCAGTAGTGATACCGACTTTAATGCGACCCTTGAATCTTTTTCAGGAAATAGTGCAGGTGGGAAGGCTACCCTAACCATTCCCGAAGGAGCAAAAACTATGAAGTTTGAATGGACAAGTGGAAGGTATCCAGAAGAGTGCAGTTATACATTAGAGTACACAAAATTAGATGGGAGCTCCAAACAAACTGCAATCAAAGAAAGTAACCCCTCAGAAGGTGAGAAAACTCTGAGTATTTGTAATTAAAACACAAGAGAAAGTTAAAAAAACCGCCTTCGGGCGGATTTTTTGTTTAAGGTTGAGCTACCCAAAGATTTTTAGTTACTTTAGCGCAAAAATTTTGCAAAACTTTTATGAAATCAGTTTTCTTAGCCCCTAGCACACTTCTATTCGTTTTAATTTTACAAACCCTTACTGCACAACAAAGCCACGCCCAAGGTTTTGTGGGAGCAGCAACAGATGCCCCCCGTGTTTCAGACAGCCGGGCTATGGATGCTTTTCGCGACCTACGCAACCGTGTGAACCGCCCTACCATTCCACCAGAAAACATACGGGGATCCTATTATTTTGAAGAAGACTTTAAGCCTGGAAAGGTTATTTACTTTGGGAAAGAGCTAAAGGAACAAATTTATTTACGCCACAACGGCTATACCGATGAAATGGAAATTTGGAAAGGAGAACCCGGCCAACGCAATGTAGAAGAAATTCTTTTAAAGAGTGCCGAAGTTGACTGTATTATTGATGAAGAATACTACAAATTGTTGCCGTACCGTAGTAAAATGAACAATATGCCTAAAATTGGGTACCTTATCGTGTTGAGTGATGGTCCAAAGTACAAGTTGTATCTGCAACGTAAAAAAGTATTTATGGAAGCTTCCGAAGCTCGAACATCTTTGGAGCGCTCCTTACCCGCAAGGTTTAACGATGAAACCAATTACTACTACAGCGTTGGTGATGAAACACCAGTGCCACTTAAAAAATCTAAAAGAGCTGTGGTAAAAGTATTTCAAGGCCAAGAACGCGCGGCTAAAGCCTACATCAAAAGCAGCCGAAATCGTTTGAAAACAAAAGAAGATTTAACGGCTATTTTTGAGCATTTCAACAACTAAGCTGTAGTCCCTACCGGTATTTTACGATATTCTTAGTTTTTTTTGATTTTTCCAACAAATCAATAATCAGTGGGTGGTATTTGTTATAACATCACCGTCTTTAGTGAAACAAAATTATTTCAATGTTTTGTAAATGTTAATAAATGTGAATATATTTATCGACTTTTAGATA
>WTJU01000061.1 GCA_011526285.1 Candidatus Arcticimaribacter sp. | reverse complement strand
GAAAACAGCACTTAAACTATTACTTTAAGTGCTGTTTGTGGTGTTATTTTCTTGTAGCGATAGAAAAAAGTCCTTTGGCATGAACTTTGGCAATTCCAAAAAGCAATGTATTTTTAAACAAAAATTGACAATGAAAAACCTCTTCTTTGCCCTTGTGCTACTGCCCTTTTTTGGAAGTTGTCAGCAGCTAAAATCTGACCCCAACAAAACGACAGAAAATTCAGAAAACAAACGGAGTTACTCAGTAGTTAAAACCGATGCGGAATGGCAACAAATTTTAAGTCCCCTCGCCTACCGCGTGTTGCGAAAAGCAGCTACCGAACGTCCGTTTACTGGCCCGTTAAATGACAATAAAAAAGAAGGAACCTATGTTTGTGCAGGCTGTAAAATACCACTTTACTCCTCCGCCCATAAATACGATTCTGGTTCTGGTTGGCCATCATTTGACCGTGGAGAAGACAAAAATTTAGAATACGACGTTGATTATAAAATTGGTTATGCCCGTACCGAGCTTAAATGCGCCAATTGCGGTGGGCATTTAGGTCATATGTTTAATGACGGTCCACGCGCCACTACCGGGAAACGCCACTGCATTAATTCAGCTGCCTTAGCTTTTATCCCTGCCGAAGATGAGTAAATACCCTGTAGACAAATCAGAAGAAGAATGGAAACAAGAACTCTCGGCAGAAGAATACCGTATTCTTCGTCAAGCAGGAACAGAATATCCCTTCACCGGTCAATACAACGCTCATTTTGAAGCAGGAACCTACCATTGCAAAGGGTGTGGCGCCCCACTCTATGCTTCAAGTGCAAAATTTGACAGTGGTTGCGGCTGGCCCTCCTATGACCAAAGCATTGAAGGCGCTATTGAGTACCGTCCAGATCATTCGCTAGGCATGCGCCGCGTTGAGATACTGTGCGCCAATTGCGGTGGGCATCAAGGTCATGTATTCAATGACGGACCCACCAAAACTGGGCAACGGTATTGCGTAAATTCTGCCAGTATCGATTTTACACCTAGCAAGGAGGAATGACATTGATTTCGTACCTTTGCATTGAATTTAACTTCAAGCAATATGACGAAATACGATATCATCGTGATTGGAAGTGGACCCGGAGGCTATGTTACCGCCATCCGTGCGTCTCAACTAGGATTTAAAACCGCCATTGTAGAAAAAGAAAGCCTCGGAGGGGTATGCCTCAACTGGGGATGTATTCCCACCAAAGCCCTGATCAAATCTGCTCAAGTATTTGATTACCTCAAACACGCTGGAGACTACGGTCTCGTGGTCAAAGAATACGACAAAGACTTTGACGCTGTTGTTAACCGCAGTCGTAATGTTGCTGCAGGCATGAGTAAAGGAGTGCAATTCTTAATGAAGAAAAACAAAATCGATGTACTTAACGGTTTTGGAAAAGTTCTCCCAAAAAAACAAGTGAGTGTTAGCCTAGACGGGAAAGAAGACATCTATCAAGCCGACCACATTATCTTGGCTACTGGAGCCCGTTCACGTGAGCTCCCTAGCCTCCCACAAGATGGGAAGAAAGTAATTGGCTACCGCGAAGCCATGACCTTACCCAAACAACCCAAAAAACTCATCGTAGTAGGATCTGGCGCCATAGGAATCGAATTTGCTTACTTCTACAACGCCATGGGTACCGAAGTGACGGTGGTAGAATACCAAGACCGCATTGTCCCAGTAGAAGACGAAGAAGTATCTAAAGCATTAGAGCGCAATTTTAAAAAGGCGGGAATAAACATCCTTACGTCTGCTGAAGTGACCCAAGTCGACACCAAAGGAAAAGGAGTTACAGCCACCATAAAAACTGCCAAAGGCGAAGAAAGCCTGAAAGCCGATATCGTGCTCTCTGCTGTTGGTATCAAAACCAACATCGAAAACCTCGGCCTACAAGAAGTGGGAATCGCTGTAGATCGGGATAAAATCTTGGTGAACGATTTTTACCAAACTAACCTCCCCGGGTATTATGCTATTGGTGATGTAACCCAAGGGCAAGCACTTGCACACGTTGCTTCTGCTGAAGGTATTCTTTGTGTAGAAAAAATTGCCGGACAGCACGTAGAACCGCTAGATTATGGAAACATCCCTGGCTGTACTTACTGCTACCCAGAAGTAGCCTCAGTTGGTTTAACAGAAGCCCAAGCCAAAGAGCAAGGCTACGACATAAAAGTAGGGAAATTTCCTTTCTCTGCCTCAGGGAAAGCCCAAGCCGGTGGTGCATCTGAAGGCTTTGTAAAAGTGATTTTCGATGCCAAATATGGCGAATGGTTAGGTTGTCACATGATAGGTGCTGGCGTAACCGATATGATTGCTGAAGCGGTATTGGGTCGTAAACTGGAAACCACCGGACACGAAGTATTAAAAGCGGTACACCCCCACCCCACCATGAGCGAAGCCATGATGGAAGCTGTGGCCGATGCCTATGACGAGGTGATTCACCTTTAAAAAGGTTTATTTTAATAACACAAAGC
>WTJU01000051.1:28333-35991 GCA_011526285.1 Candidatus Arcticimaribacter sp. | reverse complement strand
TTTGGTGTACTCTAAGCGAGTCTTACTCTCCCAGTAAATCTGGACGTAAACGTTGGGTGCGTTCTAAGGCTTTTTCTTCTCGCCAGCGATCTACTGCAGGTGTGTTACCAGAGGTTAATATTTCCGGGACTTCCCAACCTTTATAGTTGGCTGGACGGGTATATATTGGCGGTGCTAGAAGTCCATCTTGAAAACTATCACTTAGTGCTGAAGATTCATCGCCTAAAACTCCCGGAATTAACCGAATGATACTGTCGCAAAAGACGGCAGCGGCTAATTCTCCTCCCGACAAGACAAAATCACCAATGGATATTTCACGGGTAACTAAGTGGTCACGAACACGTTGGTCAACCCCTTTGTAATGCCCGCATAGTAGGATAATGTTTTTGTATAGAGAGCATTGATTTGCAATGGGTTGATCAAGGGTTTCCCCATCGGGTGTCATATAGATAACTGCGTCATAGTCACGCTCTTTCTTTAATTGGCTGATGCATAAATCTAGGGGTTCTATCATCATGACCATACCTGCGCCACCGCCATAGGGGTAGTCATCAACCTGCTTGTATTTATTACTGCTGTAATCGCGGGGGTTGTGAAAGTGAATTTCTGCCTTCCCGCCCTGCAAAGCACGTTTAACAATTGAAGCCTCGAAAGGGCTTTGCAACAGTTCAGGAAAAAGGGTGATAATGTCTATGCGCATGACAGCTTTTTGCAAAAGTGCAGAAACTTCCTCCAAAAAAAAAGCTTTCCCGAGGAAAGCCTTTTAAAAAGCATTATAATCGGAGGCGTATTTTATCTCCCGCAGGGGTAATGTAGGTGATCCATTCTACCGATTGTGGAGAATATCTTTCCAGATCTTCAATGGTGTAAATTCGCTCCCCATTGATGTCAATAATTAGTGATCCTCGCTCAATTTGACCTTCAAAGTATTCCCCTACATTGTCTATTACAACGCCATTCTCAATGCCAAATTCATTTTGATCTTTTGAGTTTAGGGTGCGCACTTGCATCCCTAGGAAACCTGCTATATCATTTTTAGCCAAGCGAACGTTTAACGTACGAACTTCACCATCGCGGTTAATAACGACGCTAACTTTATCGTTTGGGCGTTTACTTTCGAGATAACCCGTAAGGTCAGAGAATTTTTTAATGGCTACTTCATCAACAGATAAAATGATATCTCCAGTTCTTATACCGGCTTGCGCAGCTCCTTTTCCTTCAATAACACTACCCACAAAAAAGCCTTCATTAACGGAGATGTTATATTCTTCGGCATAAGCTTCTTTAAATTCAGGACTGATGGCACTTCCTCTCACGCCAAGTATTCCCTTTTGAGTTGTACCAAATTCAACCAAATCTTCAAAAACTTTGCGCGCAATATTGCTGGGTACTGCAAAAGAGTAACCTTCAAAACTTCCAGAGAAAGAAGTAATGGCGGTATTTATACCAATTAGTTCTCCCTGTGTATTGACCAAAGCACCACCGCTATTTCCGCGGTTTACAGCAGCATCGGTTTGCAAAAATGATTGGTTTTTATCGTCACGTGCATTAAGGTCGCGTGCCTTTGCGCTTATAATTCCTGCGGTTACTGTAGAGTTTAGGTTGAATGGATTACCAATGGCTAAGACCCATTCGCCAATGCGTGTAGCATCAGAATTCCCAAAAAAGAGGTAGGGAAGATTCTTTTTCGGGGCTATTTTCAATACGGCAATATCGGTGTAGGGATCGGTACCCACTAACTCAGCTTCGTAGCGCTCGTTATCATTGGTTGTTATTTCGATTTTGGTCGCGTCTTCAATCACGTGATTGTTGGTGATGATAAATCCATCTGGGGAAACAATTACACCTGATCCCATACCAATACGCTGGTTACTGTTCTCACGGCCATAGAGGTAATCTAGTGGCGAAAAGCGATTGTTTGCGGTGGCAGTATTTTTCACATGCACCACTGCATCAATACTTTTCTCAGCTGCACTAACAAAGTTAGAAGGAGCACTGCTATCTCCACCAAGATTATAGGCATAGGTAGAGGGTATTACGGGAGGTACAGCATCTACTTTTACTTTTTCATAGGTTGACTTAAAAAATAAAAACACAAATAATGTTAGCGTAGAACTAATCATGGCAACGCCCACCAAGGATAGTAATTTCTTCATAGGGTAAATATTTTTTCAAAAATAACACGTGTTGTTATCTATTGCACGCCTTTAACGGGATTTTAACAGCTAAAAAAATCTTAAAAAAATGTACCTTCGTAACATGCAATTTCGCTTCAAAAAATACCAAGGAACAGGAAATGATTTCATCTTAATTGATGATAGAGAGACTATTTTCCCAAGTACAGATAGCGCTTTAATTGCACGTTGTTGTGACCGTAGGTTTGGTATAGGTGCAGATGGTCTTATTTTAGTGCAAAATACACCAGAGGCTGATTTTAAAATGGTTTATTTTAACGCCGATGGACGTGAAAGTACCCTATGTGGAAATGGAGCACGTTGCACCGTTGCTTTTGCTGCATCATTAGGAATTATTAAAACCGACACTACTTTCCTTGCTATTGATGGCTTGCATACCGCTCAATTAATAGCCCACGAAATGGTTTCGCTTCAAATGCATGATGTTACCGATATACAGCTGTTTGATCACCACAGCTTTTTAGATACAGGATCTCCACATCATGTTCAAATGGTGAAGGAACTAAAGGAGTTTCCTGTGGTTAATGAAGGGAGAAGAATACGACAGGGAGCACCTTACAATGAAGAAGGAACAAACGTTAATTTTGTTGAGCAACTAGATCACGATAGGTTTGCCATTCGCACCTATGAGCGTGGGGTAGAAGATGAAACACTCTCTTGTGGAACAGGTGCAACTGCAGTTGCACTCGCAATGCACCACGGCGGTTTAACCCAAGCGGAACAGCTAACTGTCGAGGTTGTGGGAGGCGCATTGACCCTTTCCTTTAAAAAAACAGGAGCAGGCTATACAGATATCCGCCTTCAAGGCCCTGCAGAATTTGTATTTGATGGCGTATGGGGGTAAGCAAACAATCACTTCACCTGAGGGCATTAGAGCCTAGCGATCTTGATTTTCTTTACACCTTAGAAAATGATCAAGACTTGTGGGCAGTCTCTAATACACTCGTTCCTTTTTCAAGATACACCCTAGAGCAATACATAGCCCATGCTAGAGAAGATATATACTCGGCCAAACAACAACGATTTGTGTTAACCAATGCCGATCAACACCCATTGGGGTGTATTGATTTATATGATTTTGACCCCCAGCATCATCGCGCTGGTGTGGGCCTAGTCATTCAAAAAAACTACCGTGGAAAAGGATATGCCAAAGTAGCGCTAGCATTGATTGAAGACGTTGCTTTCGGGCCCTTACAGTTGCACCAGCTCTATGCAGGTGTTGGCGAAGACAATACCACAAGTATTCAATTATTTCAATCGATGGGTTATGAGCAAACAGGTCTGAAAAAAGATTGGAACTTTCATAACAAAGTCTATCACAACGAACTTATATTTCAAAAAATTGCACATGTATAAACGAAAAATTGCACTGGCCTTGGTTTTAATTATAGCGGCCTTTGGACTTTATTTCACCTATCTTTTTTACCGGGTGTTTTTCATGCCCAATACTGCTTTTAATAATGAAACTTCATATGTGTTCATTCCAACAGGAACCAATATTACAAGCCTGTTACACGAATTAGAACCTGTTTTAAAATCGACAGATGATTTTCGGTTGGCAGCAGAAAAAAAAGGCTATGCAACAAGAATTCGTGCAGGGAAATACGCTTTAAAGAAGGGGATGAACAACAATGAGATTATCAATACGCTTCGCGGTAGATCTGTTCCAGTTAAAGTCACTTTCAACAATATAGAACGCATTGAAGATTTAGCAGGTCGCATAGCACAACAAGTAGAGGTGGACAGTTTAACGCTTTTAAAGCAAATGCTCGACCCAGAATTTTTGGCTAAAAATGGATTTACTCCTGAGACTGCGTTGGGGATGTATATTCCCAATACCTATCAATTTTTCTGGAACGTGAGCCCTGCGGCCTTACAAAAGCGTTTGTTCAAGGAATACCAGTATTTTTGGACACCAAGACGCCGAAACTTTGCGCATAAAAGAGGGCTAAGTTTAAATGAAGCCATGACCTTAGCATCAATCGTTCAGAAAGAATCACTAAAAATAGACGAGCGACCACTCATTGCTCAAGTATACATTAATCGTTTGGACAAGGGCATGCGCCTCCAAGCCGACCCCACGGTTGTATATGCTTTAAAGAAAGCACAGAACGATTTTTCTCTAGTGGTGCGCAGGGTGCTAAATAAAGACTTAAAGATTGATTCCCCTTACAACACATACAAGATAAATGGTTTACCTCCCGGTCCCATTTGTATGCCAGATATTTCAGCCATAGATGCGGTGGTTTTTCCGGAACCCATCCCGCATAAATTCCTTTATTTTGTTGCAGATCCTGAACGTCCGGGCTATCATAATTTCTCCAAAAGTCTACGCGAGCACAACCGAAAGGCTAGAGCCTATTACCGCTATCTAAACAAAAAGAAATTATATCGATAGCTCTTTATAGAAGAGGAAGATTGCGGGTCTTTTTTGCAGCTTTATCTCAACATTTTTCCAAGCTTTTACAGGAGCAGTGTACACCCATTCTGTAGGAAGGGTTAGATCGCAGGCTACACACAAAAGAGTTGATGGTGAAAGGGTGCGTAACAAATCTGTTAAGAATTGTTCATTGCGGTAAGGCGTTTCGATAAATAACTGCGTTTGATCAAAATCACCTGAACGCTTTTCTAATTGTTTGATGGTACGTAGACGATCTTTTTTGTCAATGGGTAAATAACCGTTAAATGCAAAAGACTGTCCATTCATGCCAGAGGCCATTAGCGCCAGTAAAAGGGAAGACGGGCCTACCAATGGCTTAACATTAAATCCTTTTTGATGGGCACGTTTAACGATTACTGCCCCTGGATCGGCAACACCTGGGCAGCCAGCATCAGACAATAAACCCATAGATTTTCTTGCTTCAAGTGGTGCAAGATAGGATTGGAGTTCCATGGGATCAGTAAATTTATTGAGCGGATAAAGCACTAACTCTTCTTGTCTTTTCTGCGGGATTAGACGTTTGATAAATCGGCGTGCTTCCTTTTCGTTTTCAACAATAAAGTGGGTCAATGGTTCAATTGTTTTCCGAATAGTCAACGGTAAAACTTCCATAGGAGCGCTATCTCCTAAAGTGCAAGGGAGTAAATATAGTGTGGGCTGTTCTTTTTTAAGATTTAGTTCTTCCACTGTTCAATTATTTCTCGGCAAGCGTTATCTATTTTTTTATAGACTATTTTAAAACCTTCGGGTCCACCGTAATACGGGTCTTCCACTTCATCATGACCAAGCAATAGGGCAACTTTTTTTCGATCTTTTTCTGTTCTTGCTAAGGCTAAAACATCCCGTAGGTTGCTTCTGTCCATAACATAGATATAATCAAAAGCATCAAAATCATTTACAGTAAACTGTCTAGCGCGCTGCTTGCTAATATCGATTCCGTGATTTAATGCTGTGGCTTGACTGCGTTTGTCAGGTTGGCCTCCGCTGTGGTAGTTGGCTGTTCCCGCTGAGTCTACTTTGATATTAAAGTCTTGAGAAAGTGTTTCAAAAATGCCATGGGCAAGGGGGGAACGACAGATGTTTCCTAAACAGACCATCAAGACGTTTCCTGCTGGCATAAAGAGTTATAAGCTTAGTTTCTTGTTGAGGTCGTCAACGTATTTACGGAATTGTTTGTCTGTAAAGGAAAGATTATCAACGGTTTTACACGCGTGTAAAACGGTAGCGTGATCGCGTTTCCCTATTTGCGTACCAATACTCGCTAATGATGCTTTGGTGAATTTCTTTGCAAAATACATGGCCAGTTGGCGTGCTTGAACAATGTGGCGTTTTCTCGTTTTAGACTGTAGTGTTTCCACATCCATTTGAAAGTACTCTGATACTACTTTTTGAATATAGTCTATACTGACTTCGCGTTTGGTGTTTTTAACAAACTTGTCTACAATCTCCTTGGCTAAATCAATGGTAACATCCATTTTGTTGAATGAAGACTGAGCAATGAGAGAAATGATAGCCCCTTCGAGTTCACGAATGTTACTCTTGATGTTTTTTGCAACATATTCAATGATTTCATCTTCAATAACTACTCCATCGCGATAGAGTTTGTTTTTTAGGATAGAAATCCGTGTTTCGTAGTTGGGTTGTTGTAGTTCTGCAGAAAGTCCCCATTTAAAACGCGACAACAAACGTTGCTCAATGTCCTGCATATCTACAGGTGCTTTATCAGACGTAAGGATTACCTGCTTTCCGTTCTGGTGCAGGTGGTTAAAGATGTGGAAAAATACATCTTGTGTTCCAGATTTTCCTGAAAAGAATTGCACATCGTCGATAATCAAAACATCAATGATCTGGTAAAAATGAATAAAGTCGTTACGGGTATTCTTTTTGACCGACTCGATGTATTGCTGTGTAAATTTCTCTGCTGAAATATAGAGAACTGTCTTCTCTGGGAATTTATCTTTGATTTGCACCCCTATAGCATGTGCAAGGTGCGTCTTCCCTAAACCTACATTACCAAAAACCAATAAAGGATTGAATGATGTTCCCCCAGGTTTGTTTGCAACTGCAATACCAGCAGAACGCGCTAGACGGTTTGAATCGCCTTCTAGAAAATTTTGAAAGTTGTAGTTGGGATTGAGTTGTGATTCAATTTGTAGGTTACGAATCCCCGGGATAACAAACGGATTTTTAAGTTGAGAATTGATACTGCTCAAAGGCGCATCAACCTCTTGTGATTTTACAGCAGCTTGTTGACTACTGGGAATACTTTCCGTAAAGGGTTGCTTGTTACCGTAGGTGTTTTCCATTTTAATCACATAAACCAAACGTGCATTAGCGCCAAGCTCTTTTGTCAATGCGATTTTTAAAAGCTTCACATAGTGTTCTTCAAGCCACTCGTAAAAGAATTTACTGGGAACCTGAATGCTCAATGCGTTTTCAGATAATTTTAGCGGAACAATTGGTTCGAACCAAGTTTTGTACGCTTGTGGTTGTATATTGTCTTTAATAAATGCGAGACAATTTTGCCAAGAAGATTCTGCCGTTTTCTGCATTGAAATGGCTAAATGATTGGTTTAAAATGGTTTTGTTTTATGTTCTTGGGAACACAGCAAATATTGGTTAAAAAAAGTGAAAAAAAAAGAGCAAATGCTATTGATTTTAAACTTTTTTTTTCTCAAATTATAAAGCGTATTTTGTTTAATAATTTACACAAAAAAGTTGAAAATTCACTTTATCTCTAGCCCCCTCGTAGTTCGCTATGGCGAAACTGACCAAATGGGAGTTGTTCATCACAGTAATTATTTACGCTATTTCGAAGTTGCCCGTTTAGAGTGGCTCACGCAACTTGGAGTTTCTTATAACAAAATGGAAGAAGAAGGGGTAATGATGCCTGTTATTTCTGCTCACATTGAATACAAGACCCCTGCGCGTTTTGAAGATCAATTGCGAATTAAGATTCACCTTAAAGAAGTTCCATTGGTTAAAATGACTTTTCACTATGAAGTGGTCAATCAGAACGATGA
>WTJU01000051.1:11807-28233 GCA_011526285.1 Candidatus Arcticimaribacter sp. | reverse complement strand
GTTTTTCCGCCCCCTTCTATTAGCACAGATTGAATGTTTCGTGTGTGTAAATACTTGAATACTTGTTCTAAGTATTCTGAAGGGCTTGCTGTTTTATCTGTACCCACAAGCGCATGACTCAATTGAATCGTTTCTGCCTGATCATCAAAAACGGCATATTGACGTTCAAGGCGCGAGTTAGGATCAAAGACTAAACGAGTGGGTTGGTTTCCTTTCACCCAACGTGCAGTTAGTTGTGGATTATCATCGACTACAGTTTGTGCTCCAACCGCTATGGCTTGTTCTTCTGTTCGCCATTGGTGCACCACTATTTGTTCCTCTTTAGTAGTTAAGAAAACAGGCGCTTGCTTTTTTCTTTCTTCTTTTAACGGAGCAAGAAATCCATCTTGGCTTTGTGCCCATTTTAATACTATATAAGGACGCTTTTTTTGATGAAAACAAAAGAAACGTTTGTTTAGTGCGGTGGTTTCCTTTTCTAAAATTCCTCTAATAACCTCAATACCTGCATTCCGTAGGGTTTCAATTCCTGCGCCGCTCACTTGGTCAAACGGATCAACACAACCAATTACCACTTTGGGGATATTATGTTTCACAATAAGTTGCGAGCAGGGAGGTGTTTTCCCGAAATGATTACAAGGTTCAAGACTCACGTATAATGTACTCGTAGCTAATAGTGCTTTATTTTTTACCTTAGAAATTGCATTTACCTCTGCATGTGGCTCTCCCGCTTTTTTGTGCCAGCCTTCGCCAATAATCTTCCCATTGTGCACAATAACGCTTCCTACCATTGGATTAGGGTAAGTGTTACCTAGACCTTTTTTAGCTAGGTCAATGCAGCGCTGCATATAATACTCGTGGGCTGATACTTGCTGTTTCAAATGCTTTTGGAAAGTAGTATTTTAGCAAAAATTGTTTCAACAAAGGTAAAAAGATATGCTTAGCATTCGTGAGATTCGTGAAGAAGATAATCCAGCCATAGCGACAGTAATTCGCTCTGTTTTAATAGAACTTGGCGTTCCTAAAGTAGGAACAGCTTATGCCGATCCAGAACTTGATACCTTAAACAAGGCATATGAAGGAGAACGCGCTTGCTACTTTGTTGTTGAGCAAGAGGGTAGGGTAATAGGAGGCGCAGGTATTTCTCCTTTAGCAGGAGAACAACCAAATATTTGTGAGTTACAAAAAATGTATTTTTTGCCCCAAGCCAGAGGGTTAGGCGTTGGGGAAAAGATGATTCATCAATGCCTTGAATTTGCTAGAACTAACCACTATGAACTCTGTTACATAGAAACTTTGCCCTACATGAAAGCCGCACAAAAACTTTACCGCAAGGTGGGCTTTAGTTACATTGATGGACCTATGGGGAATACAGGGCATACCACTTGTAATGTTTGGCTTACAAAACCATTGTAATGACACTTATAGAAGCAAGGAATCTCTTTCGTAATAGTTTAAATGATCTATACCTACAGGCTGAAATTGATGCACTTTTCAAAAGTTGTATTGCGCACTATTTTCAATGGGAAAGCACAAAGGTTGGTTTAGCACCACAGCAGCAGCTTAAGCCCGATGAGGAAGCGATAATTAGCGCTACATTAGAAAAGCTTCAAACTGCTACACCATTGCAGTACATACTTGGCGAAACAATTTTTTGTGGATTAAAGTTAAAGGTAGCCCCAGCTGTACTCATACCGCGACCCGAAACAGAAGAACTGGTGGAATGGATTTTAGAAGAACAAAATCAAGATAGAAAGACCGTTGTAGATCTTTGCACAGGTAGCGGATGCATTGCCCTTGCACTAGCGAAGCAACGTCCTTCATGGCAACTCACAGCAGTTGATGTTAGCGCAGAAGCACTTGAAATTGCCAAAGAAAACAGCAATGCAAATTCACTAAAGGTGAATTGGAAAGAAGCTGATGTTTTAATGCCAGCACTTACCTTAGATAAATGCGATTGTATCGTATCCAACCCTCCTTATGTTTTACCCTCAGAGATAAAAAAGATGCATGCCAATGTTCTTAAACACGAACCTGCATTGGCACTTTTTGTACCAGAAGAAAATCCGTTGCTTTTTTACGACGCCATTCTTCAACTCGGACGAAAGACCTTAAATCCAAACGGAGCCATTTATTTTGAAATAAACCCGCTTTGTAGCGACCAACTAATAAACTTGGGAAATCAACTGGGATATGCCTATGCTGAGATCAAAAAAGATATCTTTGGTAAAGCCCGTTTTATAAAATTTAGATTCATCGCCTAGAATGACAATTAAAGAAAGAATAGAGCAACTGCGTGAGCAACTACACCGCTATAATTACGCCTATTATATAGAAGATAAAAGTTTGGTGACCGATTTAGCGTTTGATCAACTATTAAAAGAGTTACAAGCCCTTGAACAAGCAAATCCGCAATACAACGACCCTAATTCGCCTACGCAACGAGTAGGAGGGAACATTACGAAAAATTTCCCGACAGTAGTTCATGCAGAGCGAATGTATTCATTAGACAATACCTATTCACCCCAAGAATTGGGCGATTGGATTAAACGCATAGAAAAACGTTTGGGTACCCCTGTTAATGATTTTACTTGTGAATTAAAATTTGACGGTGCTTCTATAAATATGACCTACGTAAATGGCGCTCTAGAAAAAGCAGTTACGCGAGGAGATGGAACACAAGGTGATGAAGTTACTGCAAATGTAAAAACCATAAAAAACGTTCCTTTACGCTTACAGGGAGATTTCCCCGAGCGCTTTGATATTCGAGGTGAAATTATACTTCCGCTTGAGGGATTTAAACAGTTGAATGAAAAACGATTGGCGGCAGGAGAAGAGCCCTACCGTAATCCGAGAAATACGGCATCTGGGTCTTTAAAACTACAAGACAGCACCGAAACCGCCCAACGACCATTGGAGTGTTTTTTTTATGCTTTAGCGGGAGACTTGCCCTATTCTACACATTGGGAAGGATTGACCAAGGCCAGATCATGGGGTTTCACCGTTCCCAACAGCATGCAAGCTGTTTCTAGTATTGAGGAAATGTTGGATTACATCAAAAAATGGGGATACCAAAGAGATACACTTCCTTTCGAAATTGACGGGGTTGTTATCAAAGTAAATTCAATTGATGTTCAAGAGCAATTAGGATTTACCGCTAAATCACCTCGTTGGGCCATATCATACAAGTACAAGGCAGAGCAGGTAAGTACACGATTAAATTCTGTAAGCTATCAAGTAGGTCGAACGGGCGCAATTACACCAGTAGCTAACCTAGAGCCTGTGCTTTTGTCAGGGACTATTGTTAAAAGAGCTTCATTGCACAATGCCGATCAAATTGAGAAACTAAACCTTCGTGTAGGCGATTATGTTTACGTTGAAAAAGGGGGGGAAATTATTCCTAAAATAATGGGGTTTGACCCAGAACGAAGGGGAGATTTAGCCGCTGCAATACAATACATAGAGCACTGTCCGGATTGTGGATCACCCTTAGAACGAATAGAAGGAGAAGCACAACACTATTGCATTAACGATGCGAATTGTCCCACCCAAATCATTGGGAAAATTCAACACTTTGTGGGGAGAAAAGCAATGGATATCGAAGGTATAGGAAGTGAGACTGTGAGTTTGTTATACCAACAGGGATTAATTCGTACAATAGCAGATTTGTATCGTCTAACAGCAGATGATTTACTGCCGCTTGAACGCATGGCGCAAAAATCAGTAGATAACCTTTTAGCTGGGGTAGCTGCCTCTAAAAAGCAACCTTTTGCAAAAGTTCTTTTTGGGTTGGGGATACGTCATGTGGGTGAAACCGTAGCCAAACGTCTGGTCAAACATTTTGGTTCTATGGAGGCATTGGCCAATGCCTCCTATGAAGCGTTACTTGCGGTAGATGATGTAGGTGAAAAAATTGTTGAAAGCTTACAGGCCTATTTTGCGAATCCGCAGCAACAAGAAATGATTCATGCCCTGCGTGGTTTTGGGTTAACGTTAGCGGCAGAGGTCAAACAACAAGTTTCAAGTCAACTGGAAGGAAAAACAATAGTAGTGTCTGGCGTTTTTGAACGTATGTCTCGTAATGAGTTAAAACAACTCATTGAAGATCACGGGGGAAAGGTAGGTAGTTCTATTTCCGGGAAGACAAGCTTTGTGGTTGCTGGAGCCTCAATGGGTCCTGCAAAAAAGGAAAAGGCATCCCAATTGGGTGTGCCCCTCGTTTCTGAAGAAGATTTTCTCAATATGTTATAATTAAAACATTATAGCGAGAAATGAAACAATTTCCCTTTCTACTACTTTAGGAGGTAGGACTTGCTTACATTTGCAAAAAATTCAGTGTGTTAAAATCATTCTGGCATCGCAGAGCGGCAAACAAGAGTTTAAATGCTACAGTTGAGGAAAAGCGCTTAAACCAGTCTTTTACAATAAAACGTGTACGTGTTTTGTTGGATGGTTCTTTGGAAATACCAGAAGCTTTTTTCACCCGTTTGTCTAAGGCCTTAGGGATAGCACCAGTAAACGTTCACATCTTTGTTTTTTCTCCAAGAAGTGCGATAGAAAAACAATACGAACATTTTTTCGACATAGAAGAAGTCACCTATTTTGGGAATTTTCAAGGCGAATTAGCGCTGATGTGTGCCAAGGAAGTTGACTTGCAAATTCACTTTTTTTCGCGAAAAAGTCGTTACATGTCATGGATCGCCAGTACGGCGAAAAACAAATTAAGTGTAGGATTTAGCGGTGCAGATCAACGCATTAACGATTTGGTGTTTGATTTTGATCCCAAAGAGACCGATACTTTTTTGACCGAATTAGTGAAATATTTAACCATTTTGGAGAAGCTGTAAACATGGAGCAATTGAGAGGAACAGGAGTCGCGATGATAACACCCTTTACATCAACGGGTGAAGTAGACTATGCAGCACTTCCTGCTTTGGTAGAGCATTACATTGACAGTGGTATAGACTATTTAGTTGTTCTAGGTACTACCGCAGAAACAGCGACCCTAACCAAAAGTGAACAAAACAAAATCGCACGCAGCATTGTTGAAATAAATGCAGGTCGTCTCCCATTAGTCATCGGGAAAGGGGGGAATAATACCAAGGCACTGGTTGAAGAACTGCAAACAACTAATCTAGAAGGGTACTGTGCCGTTCTCTCTGTTTGTCCTTTCTATAACCGTCCCAATCAAGAAGGAATATTTCAGCACTTTAAAGCGGTTGCAACTGCCTCTCCTTTACCTGTTATTCTTTATAATGTTCCTGCACGCACAGGAGCTGCGATAGACAACGCCACAACCATTCGTTTAGCCCAAAGCGTTAAAAATATTATCGGTATAAAAGATGCCACCGCAAATTTGGTTGCAGGGAAAGAACTCATGGAGGTTTTAGGCAACGACTTTCTTGTTATTTCTGGAGACGATGCTTCCGCCTTAGACCTCGTACTTCTTGGAGGCGCAGGGGTGATTTCTGTATTGGCAGGGGCTATGTCAGCTGAGTTTGCAGAAATGATTCAGTTAGGGCAAAAAAACGAATACAACCAAGCGAAAGCAATTCAACGCAAACTCTCCCCTTTGGTAGATTTAATTTTTGAAGAAGGTAACCCTACAGGACTCAAGAGTATGCTAAATAGTTTTGGCTATTGTGAGAATTACTTGCGTTTACCATTAGTGCCCGCTTCAAGTTCATTAAAAGAGTCGATTGAAAACAAATTGGAGGAATTCACGATTATTTCATAAAGTGCCTACTTTCACTTTTATTTTAAGGGCTTTACATTAGTTTCGTATTCCTATTATTTTAACTAAATTTGCCGCATGGGAAAATTCCTTCGTCTTTTCGTACTTTTCTTAGGTGTGTTGGTAGTAAACACTTCCTGCAATGCCTATCAAAAAACCCTTAACAATCCTGATACTTCCGTTAAATACAAAGCGGCAGAAGCTTACTATAAATCAGGTGAATACCGAAGAGCAAATCGACTTTTCGAACAAATTCTCCCTGCTTACCGCGGGAAACCACAAGCCCAACGCATAATTTATTTTTTCGCTAACACCTATTTGCAAACCAAAGACTATTATTTAGCCGCTTATCAATTTGAGAGCTTTATCAAATCGTATCCGAAAAGTGGTCGTGTTGAAGAAGTATCTTTTTTAGCGGCAAAATGCTACTACCTGCTTTCCCCTCGCTATAGCCTAGACCAAGCCAATACCAATGAGGCGCTAGATAAGCTGCAAATTTTTATCGATAACTATCCAAATTCTGAATATCTCCCCCAAGCCAATGCCTATGTGCAAGAGCTTCAAACCAAATTAGAGCAAAAAGACTTCGAAATTGCTAAACAATACCACACCATTCGCGATTACAAAGCCGCAATTCGTGCTTTAGATAACTTTATTGCTTCTTACCCCGGTACCCCATTTAGAGAAGACGCTTTGTATTTCAAATTTTTGTCTTCTTTTGAAATTGCAACCAATAGTATTTACACCAAAAAATTAGAGCGATTGAAAGGCCTAGAAGACATTTATTCTACCCTTTTACGTTATTATCCTGAAACACTTTTTATTGACGATGTCGAAAAGAAAATGAAACAGGTGAATAAAGAAATTAGTACACTAGAACAACCCATAACTTCAACAAAATAAAAACGATATGACGAAGTACAGAGAATCAAAAGCGCCAGCCTCAACAGCTACTTATGACCGTAATAAAGTAGAGGGGGAAACGCAAAATATCTATGAGGCGATTTCCATCATAGCAAAACGCTCTGCGCAAATCAACCTAGACATTAAAAAAGAATTGCACGAAAAGCTTGATGAATTTGCTACACACAATGACAGCTTAGAAGAAATCTTTGAAAACAAAGAGCAAATCGAGGTGTCTAAATTTTATGAAAGCCTACCCAAGCCACATGCACTAGCGGTAGAGGAGTGGTTAAACGACCGTGTTTACCACCGCAATACCGAAGAATAAACCGGCATGTCAATGCTTAGCGGCAAAAAAGTACTTCTAGGTGTTTCGGGTGGTATTGCCGCCTATAAAACTCCGCTAATTGTACGTTTGCTCATCAAACAGGGAGCAGAGGTGAGGGTTGTAATGACCCCCTCAGCCCTTGATTTTGTCACCCCACTTACCTTAGCAACACTTAGTCAAAATCCTGTTCATTCTACTTTTACTGCCGAGACATCAGGCGAGGATCACCCAAGGTGGAATAACCATGTTGAGTTGGCATTATGGGCCGATTTATTCCTGATAGCTCCAGCTACTTCAAATACAATTTCTGCCATGGCACATGCACGCTGTAACAACTTATTGTTAGCGTGTTATCTCTCTGCACAATGCCCCGTTTTTGTTGCTCCTGCAATGGATCTAGACATGTATGCCCACCCAGCCAACCAGTCAAACATGGCGAAGTTAGCTGAATTTGGAAATGTTATCTTTCCTGCTCAAGATGGTTTTCTAGCCAGTGGTCTTGAGGGTAAAGGCCGAATGATGGAACCTCAGGACATTGTAGAACGATTAGAAAGCCATTTGGCTAAAAATGCACCATTGAGGGGTAAAACCGTTTTAATAACAGCTGGACCTACCTATGAAGCCATTGATCCCGTTCGGTTTATTGGCAATCACTCTTCAGGGAAAATGGGGTATGCACTAGCAGAAGAAGCTGCTGCTCTGGGGGCAAACGTAATACTAGTCTCTGGGCCAACAGCACAGACTACAGAAACGAACACCATAAAATTAGTTGAGGTAATTTCTGCAGCAGAGATGTACACCGCTGTTTTTGAGCATTACCACAAAGTAGACATTGCCATTGCAGCTGCTGCAGTAGCCGATTTTAAACCCCAAGACAAAGCAAACCAAAAAATCAAAAAAAATGTTGGCCTCTCCAACATCTCATTGGTTGAAACACAGGATATTCTGGCTGAAATGGGACACCAAAAAAAGCACCAATTTCTTCTTGGTTTTGCCCTAGAAACCGAAAACGAGATAGAGAACGCTACCGCAAAGTGTCAGAAAAAAAACCTTGATGCTATTGTACTTAATTCCCTAAACGACAAAGAAGCTGGTTTTGGGGGAGATAAAAATAAGATTACCTTTATTGAGAAGGAGGGCACCAAACACGCTTTTGAGCTAAAATCAAAAACAGCAGTTGCCCGTGATATTTTTCAACAGATAATTCAACTAGGGTGAAACGTTTTCTCTTTTTTTGTTTTTTTATTGCACAACAGCTAAGTGCGCAAATCATTGATTGCCAGTTTATAGTAAATGCAGATTTGGTAAACCAAACCAATCAACAAATATTTGAAACCCTAGAGCAATCCCTCAACGAATTTATCAATGCTAAGGCATGGACAGATGAAAACGTTGACAACAAAGAGAAGGTCAAATGTAGCATGATTCTCAACCTAACCGCCTATAGCGGTGCGCGTTTTGAGGGAACATTACAAGTGCAAGTTGAACGACCAATATATCAAACCAACTACAATTCA
The DNA here is from genome assembly GCA_011526285.1 of Candidatus Arcticimaribacter sp. Lineage (GTDB taxonomy): Bacteria > Bacteroidota > Bacteroidia > Flavobacteriales > Flavobacteriaceae > Arcticimaribacter. Next base: position 19,754 of record WTJU01000051.1, on the reverse strand, counting down.
CCCCTCTTTAATTTTTTAGATAAAGACATTTCCTTTAGCTATCAAGAATACCAACCCCTATTCTATAACCCAGCTACCTATGAGTCTAATTTAGTCTCACTCATCAGTTTTTACGTTTTTGTCGCCCTTGGCGTAGAAGCAGACTCTTTTGAACTTCGCAGTGGTACCCCTTTCTTTAAGGAGGCACAACAAATTCTAACCCTCGCACAACAAAACGGAGTGACAGGATGGAATCAATCCGATGGAAACCGTAATCGCTTCTGGCTTATAGATACCCTCAATTCAAATACCTTTCGAGAATACAGAAGTGCGCTTTACAATTACCACAGAAGGGGACTCGATGAAATGACCGAAAACCCACGTGAGGCAAAACAAGCCATCATGTTGTCGCTAAACGAGTTTAATGCACTTTTTAATCGTCGCCCAAATGCCCTGCTCATCCAAACCTTTTTCGATGCAAAGGCCGACGAAATAGTCGATTTATTTTCTGCAGGCCCAGAGGTTGATTTCTCGGATACCCTAACCACACTCAATAAAGTAGCCCCTTTCTTTGGCCCCCAGTGGAAGCAGATTAAATACTAACTTTTCTTTGTCTTTGCCACTTTCGGCTAGTATATTTGAACAGTTTATTCAAGCTTATTTCTGTGTTAACTGAACTCACAATTTCCAACTTTGCACTCATTGACCATTTGGAGGTAAATTTTTCCAAGGGAATGACAAGCATTACCGGTGAAACAGGTGCTGGAAAATCTATCCTACTAGGGGGTTTGGCACTGGTCTTGGGGAAAAGAGCCGATTTATCTACTTTAAAAGACAAATCGAAAAAATGTTTTGTTGATGCAACCTTTTCCATAAGTGCCTACCATCTCCAAGAATTTTTTGATGGGGTAGATTTAGACTATGAACCAATCACCTCCATTAGAAGAGAAATTGTTCCCTCAGGAAAATCGCGGGCCTTCATTAACGACACCCCCGTAACCCTAGATATTCTTCAACAATTAGGAGAAAAATTAATTGATATTCACTCTCAGCACCAAACCCTGTCACTAACACAAGAAGACTATCAACTTGAAGTCTTAGATGCCTTGGCTGATAATGAACAAAACCTTTCAACCTACCAATCTCTCCGAACCGCTTATCTCAACCTAAACCATGAGATAACCCAATTAGAGGCCCAAAAAGATAACTTAGAACAAGAACACGATTACAACAGCTTTTTACTCGAAGAACTCTTAAATGCGCCACTAACAGAAGGGATTATTGAACAATTGGAGGATGAAATCCAACGATTAAGTCATGTGGAAGAGATAGAATTACAACTGTCTAAAGCAATTCAGATATTAGACGAAGAACAAATGGGAATTCAGGTTCAACTCAATGAAGTTAAAACGAGCCTCAACAAAATTAGTTCTTTAGGCGAGCAGTATCAACAACTCAATGAACGTATGGAGAGCTTACGCATAGAGCTCAACGATTTAAGTTCAGAGTTAAATAGATCCCTCGAACAACTGGAAGCCAATCCCTCTCGTTTGGAAGAAGTTAATGCCCAGTATCAACTGCTCAATGATCTATTTAAAAAACACCAAGTTTTAACCATAGAAGAGTTGCAAATCAAACGCGATGAACTCGATGGAAAAGTACTCAAAACAGCCAACCTAGAAGACACCTTAAACAAACTCAAATCCCAGCTAGGCAAAACAGAGCAACAGCTAGCTGAAAGCAGTCAACTTTTGAGTCAAAAACGACAAGAAGTTATCCCCGACTTTGTAGATAAAATGGCCAAGATACTCGCATTGGTTGGTATGCCAAATGCCCGTTTTCAACTTGAATTACTTCCGTCTGACACCTACCTTATTCACGGAAAAGAACAACTGAGTTTCGCCTTTTCAGCCAACAAAGGATCAGACTTCGGTTCCCTCAAAAAAGTTGCTTCAGGAGGAGAGCTGTCTCGAATTATGCTAGCGGTAAAAGCCATTCTTTCCCAATACAAAACCTTACCGGCCATTATTTTTGACGAAATAGACACCGGCGTCTCTGGTGAAGTAGCACACAAAATGGGAGAAATAATGCAGCACATGGGCAACTACATGCAAGTAATGACCATCACCCATTTACCACAAGTAGCTGCCAAGGGAGCACATCATTTTAAAGTATTTAAAGAAACCCATTCCGGCAGTACATTTACCCAATTACGCAAGCTCTCTTCAGACCAACGTATAGAAGAAATTGCCCAGATGCTCTCCGGAGAAGTACTCACCGAGAGCGCAATGCAACACGCTAAAGAGTTGTTGAATTAGCGTATATTTACAGCAAATTTTAAACCAATTGATATGTCCCACAATTTACTTCAAGGGAAAAAAGGAATTATTTTTGGCGCATTAGATAGCCAATCCATTGCATGGAAAACAGCAGAAAGCGTTCATGCACAAGGTGGAGAAATTGTTTTAACCAATGCCCCAGTTGCCTTGCGCATGGGAACCATTAACGAACTAGGCGAAAAAGTTAACGCCCCTATAATCCCAGCAGATGCAACCTCATTAAGTGATCTAGAAGGGCTAATAGACCAAGCAATGGAGCATTTTGGTGGAAAACTAGATTTTGTTTTACACTCCATTGGAATGTCAGTTAACGTGCGAAAAGGAAAACATTATACCGCCTTAAACCACGATTGGATGACCAAGGGCTGGGATGTATCCGCAGTATCCTTCCACAAACTACTTCAAACCCTCTACGCAAAAGATGCTATGAATGAGTGGGGGAGTATCGTTGCTTTGAGTTACATAGCTGCACAAAGAACCTTCCCCAATTACAATGATATGGCTGACAATAAAGCCTATCTAGAATCCATTGCACGAAGCTTTGGATATTATATGGGAAAAGAAAAGAAAGTTCGAGTTAATACCATTTCCCAATCACCTACCATGACAACCGCAGGACAAGGTGTAAAAGGCTTAGATGGATTTTTGACCTATGCCGAGAAAACCTCACCACTCGGGAATGCAACAGCGAGTGAATGTGCTGACTATACCGTTATGCTTTTCTCTGACTTTACGCGAAAAGTAACCATGCAAAACCTGTTCCATGATGGTGGTTTCTCAAATACAGGAGTCAGTCAAGAAGTAATTGATGCTTTGCAATAAATAAACTAAAATGAAGAAAGAACCACCCTTAATAGAATCGTTGCAAAAAGCTTCGATGGACAAAGGGCGTTCAAGATTCTTTCTCGTTTTTTTATTGCTCTCTTTTTTTCTGTGGTTCATCGCTAAATTTTCGAAAACTTATACCGAGGTAATAGCGTTTGAGTTGTCATTTGATAACGCCCCTGTTGGCCTAGTTCCGCAACTAGTACAACCCTTAGAAGTCGAAGCAACCCTAACCGCTACAGGTTTTCAATTTTTATACTATCGTTTTTTTGATAAACAATTAAGTATAGACCTTGCAGAAGCGCGTTTTGAAGAAAATAAAGCAACAGTTCAGTTGGCTGCTCAATTTCAGGCATTACAGGAACAATTATTGGGTGACACCCAAATAATAAATTACTTCCCAACAGAAATAGAATTTGATTTTCAGCGCCAACTAACCAAAAAAGTTCCTGTTGTAGCACCAGCCTTAGAACTTGCACTAGGGTACACGGCTATTAATGTTGAATTTCAACCAGATAGTGTTGAAGTACTTGGGCCAGAAAGTGAATTGACAAAACTTAAATTCATTCAGCCCATTTATTCTAACAACAGTAAAATACAGCAAAGCTTTACTTCAAAAGCGAATCTCCCTAAGCTTGGGAATACCCTAAAATTAAACACGAATAGTGTTGAAATGAAGGTTTCAGTAGATCGTTTTTCAGAAGAAGAATTTAACTTGCCCATCGTGTTGAAAAATGCTCCTTTAAATGAAGTATTAAAGTTTTTCCCCAGTAAAGTGAAACTTACCTTTTCGGCACCTTTACAAGAACTAAAAAACATCACACCAGAAGATTTTAGTATTGGAATTGCCTACGATCGGTTAAACCCCAATGAAAATCGTGCGACCATTGAAGTATTTCAAGTACCTGAAAAAGTACAAAACATGCGTTGGGAACCCAAAACCGTTGAATACCTAATTCGTCAATAAAATGCCTAAAATTATTGGACTTACAGGAGGAATTGGTAGCGGTAAAAGCCGTGTAGTAAAGCTATTTGAGTCACTCAATGTACCCTGTTATATAGCAGACATTGAAGCAAAACGTATTATGAATACCAATCAAGACGTTAAAGCAGCTGTAAAGAACTTATTTGGTAAAGAAGCCTATATTGAAGAGCAACTAAATCGACCCTACATTGGTCAAATTGTCTTTTCAAATCCAGAAAAATTAAAGGCATTAAACGCCATTGTTCATCCTGCTGTAGCAAAAGACTTTACTACATGGGTAGCAGCCCAAACCAGTCCATACGTAATCAAAGAAGTAGCAATTCTTTTCGAAACAGGAGGATATAAGCAAGTTGATAAGTCAATTTTAATAACAACCCCAAAAGAAATTAGAATTAACCGTGTGATGCAACGTGACAATGCCACCAAAGAAGAAGTATTAGCACGTATGAATAACCAGTGGAGTGACGAACAACGTATTTCTTTAGCAGATTATAGCATAGAGAACATTGACTGGGAAAAAACAAAAAAGTCCATTAGAGCATTGCATGAAAAACTTCTAGCACTTTAGAATAGCATTAACATTGCATTAGTACAATGCTATCCATTTATTTCTCACCTTTGTAACGCTATATTTGCGGGCATCAATGAAAAAATCCTACTTTTTAGCCTTAATGACGTTCATGATACTCTCGGTTGGAGGGATCATCCTTATTCAGTGGTATTTTATTTATACTGCTATTGATAACCGTGAGGAAGAATTTTCTATGGCAGTCAAAGCTTCTTTAAGCGCTGTGGCAAATGAAATTCAAGAAGATGAACTGCTACATTATATCGAAACTTTTGAAAGTCTAACCGACTCTATTGCACAACCCAACAGCTCCCAGTTGGGCAATTACTTTATGTTTTATGACAGTGATGATGAATCCAACCTAACCTCATTACTTACCTTCGGGATTTTACAAGAAGATTATAACGTACCCCTAGGTGGAGACAAGAATACAACCACCAAGCTAACCGACCTTAAAGGAATCGCCACTACCCGCATCTTTAAAGAAGCCTTTGATCGTGAAAATCGACGAACTTTTTCCAGCGAAAAATTTCAACGAATACAACGCATTAGCTCAATAGATCGTGCCACTTTTACATCCTTTTTCTCTAACATGGCCAATACCTTCCCCATTCATAAACGCCTAGAGAGCTATGAATTATCTGGAATGTTGAAAGAAGAATTTACCATTCGAAACATCGATACCCCTTTTGAATTTGTTGTATTGAGTGACGGTTTAGCAACCAAAGTGAGTTCAAATAATTACAGAGAAATTAAATCAGGACCACAGTACAACATTCCCATCTTTGTAGACAATGATGGGGCTAGTGCGTATGATCTAATTGTGTCTTTTCCAAAAAAAGACAGCTTTGTACTTTCCTCTATCATTGGTGTAGCTAGTTTGTCTTTTGTTCTCACCCTGCTAATCGTCATTTTGTGCGGAATTTCCCTGTACCAAATTCTTCAACAAAAGAAAATCTCTGAGATAAAATCAGATTTCATCAACAATATGTCGCATGAATTTAAAACCCCCATTGCGACCATCAACTTGGCTATAGATGCCATCGAGAATCCTATCAACATTAAAGACCAAAAGAAAGTAAGTCGGTATTTAAAAATGATGCGGGAAGAGAACAAACGCATGCAAGACCAAGTTGAAACAGTATTGATGATCTCTCAACTTGAACGCGGTACCACTCCCATGGAATTAACTGTAATTGACGCACATGAAGTGGTAGAAGAGGCTATTAGTCACGTAGCCTTAATTGTTCAGAATCGTGCAGGAATGATATTTAAGCACTTAGATGCATCCGTTTCGACCATCAACGGAAACAAAAATCACCTAACCAATGTAATTACAAACCTTTTGGACAATGCCATCAAATATTCAGATGGATCACCTGTAATTGAAGTGCGTACTTGGAGTGAAGAAAAAGAAATTGCCATAGAAATAAAAGACCAAGGAATGGGGATGGACGCTGAAACCCTTCAACTCATTTTTCAAAAATTTTACCGGGAGCAAGGAGGGAATATTCACAACATTAAAGGCCACGGTTTAGGTCTTTCCTATGTCAAAAAAATAGTCCATTTATTGAATGGCACAATTCATGTTAAAAGCAAAAAAGACAAAGGGTCAACATTTACAATTAAATTGCCCTTGTTTGATTCATAACCGCAAAACCCAAATAAAATGAAAATGAATAGTAGACGAATTTTATTGGTGGAAGACGACCCCAATTTTGGAAGCATACTCAAAGAATACCTTATCATAAATGGCTACCATGTCACCCTTGCCAAAAATGGTATTGAGGGCTTTGAGAAATTCAAAAAAGAAGACTACGACCTCTGTTTGCTGGATGTAATGATGCCCTACAAAGACGGATTTACATTGGCGAAGGAAATACGTGAAAAAAATGAGACTGTACCCTTAATTTTTCTCACCGCCAAAACCATGAAAGAAGACGTTTTAAAAGGGTTTAAAATTGGTGCAGACGACTACCTTTCAAAACCTTTTGACTCAGAAGTTCTTTTGGCAAAAATAAAATCTATTTTAGGTAGAAGAGTGGTGCCAGCGACTACAGAGTCAGACGAAATGGAGTTTGTAATTGGGAAATTCAACCTCAATGCAAAACTGCGTTTATTGACCTTCCAAAACGATGAACCAGTCAAACTTTCACCAAAGGAAAACCAGTTATTGCGTTTATTGGCGCTACACATCAACGACCTATTACCGCGTGAAAAAGCATTAAACAAAATTTGGCGGGATGACAACTATTTTACCTCACGTTCCATGGATGTTTACATTGCAAAGCTCCGCAAATACCTCAAACAAGACGAGAAAGTAGAGATCCTAAATATTCACGGAGAGGGCTTTCGTTTAGTTGTAGGGGCTTAAAGCTTGTTTCTTGGGTGAAAAGCCTGCAAGCTTTTTGACAGGTGTTGCGTGTCCACATGCATATAAACCTCAGTAGTTGTGATATTTTCATGCCCCATCATCAATTGAATGGAGCGTAAATCTGCTCCGTTTTCCAGCAAATGTGTAGCGAAGGAATGACGAAACGTATGTGGACTAACCTTTTTATTTATTCCTGCATCTGCTGCAACACGCCGAACGATAGTAAAAATCATGGCTCGGGTGAGTTGACGTCCGTTTTGGTTGAGGAAAACAATATCTTGAAATCCTTTTTTGATCGCTAAATGCACGCGTATTTCTTCAATGTAAATCCTAAGTTTATGTGCACATATTTTCCCTAGGGGTACCAGGCGTTGCTTATTTCCTTTTCCTGTTACAAGTACCAAGCCTTCATCAAACAATAGATCAGATATCTTAAGTTCAATCAACTCACTCACACGAAGTCCACTTCCGTAAAGCGTTTCCAATATTGCGAGATTACGGTACCCTAAAGAAGTACTTAAGTCAATAGAAGACAACATTTTGTCAATCTCTACCAACGTTAACACATCAGGTAATTTTCGTCCAACCTTTGGCGCCTCAATCAAATCCATAGGAGAATCTTCACGGTAACCCTCAAAAATCAAGAAATTAAAAAAACTCTTTAAACCTGAAATTTGGCGCGCCTGTGAACGTGCATTGACCTGTTGCGAAAGTTGGTAAACAAACGCTTGTGTGTCTTCTTTAGCGCAGTTTTCTGGAGTAAGCTGAGGAGAAAATGCTTCAATGTATTTTATAAAGGCCTTGATGTCGTAGGCGTAGCTGCTAATGGAATTTTCAGACAATCCACGTTCAAGGCGGAGGTAAGTAATATAATCTT
>WTJU01000051.1:0-11707 GCA_011526285.1 Candidatus Arcticimaribacter sp. | reverse complement strand
CTAATGGAATTTTCAGACAATCCACGTTCAAGGCGGAGGTAAGTAATATAATCTTTAAGTGCAGCTTTCCAACGCATAACTAGAGCAACAGTTTAAGGCTTTTTCTTGCAATTTTAAAACCATTTTTCTTTACTCTTTGCACTGCTTCACTATTCATTTTGAGTAAAGGATTGGTGTGGTTAAAATGGATAAAATAGATCTTCTCTTTTTCAGAGGCTTTCAAGCTGCTAAACCGATTCATGCTCTCTATCACAAAGGGGTGAGGAATGGCATTCATGTCGCGGTTAGGAAGTTCAGTTCCATCAAAAAAAGTAGCATCTAAAAACGCATAATCTACTTCCTTAATAACCTCTTCTATAGCGGTTTCCCAACGTTCCCATTTATCAATATCAGGAATGAATAAGGCAGTCTTATTTGGTCCTATTATTTTAAAACCTGCTGTTTCTGAGTATTCATCTCGGTGGGGCACTTTAAAAGAAACTACCTTAAGTTGTTCACTCAATTCCACAGGGTTATCTGTTAATAAATTTAAGCGAATATTGTTGTCATTCACTAGCTGTTCCCATGGCCCATTTGATTGGAGGTAATCATGCATTCTTGGATAGGCGTGTACTGGTATATTCTTTCCGCCAAGCGCTTCTTTTCCAACATACATCAAGCCACTGTAGTGCCCAATGTGGGCATGGGTGAGAAAAACCCCCGCTAAGGACTCAGTATTGCTCTCATTCGCAAGATCATACAACTGCTGTCCAATGTCTGGCGTAGCTTCAAATAAGTAATGGGAGTTGTTTTCTGGGTCAACAACTCCTAAGGCCACAACAAATGCTTTTTCTCCAGAAGTCCATTTACTGGCACAACAGCTTTTCGTACACCCAATTTGGGGAGCACCAGCATCTTGAGCAGTTCCCAAAACGACAAGTTGAACTTGTGCATTGGCACAAAAACTAAATAGCAAAAGAAAAATGTAGTGGACTATTTTTTTCATTAAAAAGGTAATTCAGCAGGAAAAGAAACAGCCAGTGCTCCGTCTGTTAGCTCTTCTAAACGCAATTTTTTTAGTGGAGCATATTCTTCTGATGCATAAAAATCAAATGCATCTTTCCCAGAGGCAAATTCGATTAATACCGTCCAGTTTCCGTCTTCAACCCCCTCAACAGTCACCCCATTTTCGGTGGCGGCAAGGAGTTTGCCATTGTATTTGCCGAGCACATCAAGAAAGGGAAGTCCATACCGTTTTTTATAATCATTGAAATCTTTCACCTTCATCCGTCCAAAAGAGTACACTTTATTTGCCATTGTTCAATTGTTTAATTTTTGATTAAGATAACCATTCTCCCAATCATCTGCTTTCCCGATCTAAGTCATTTTTTTGCCTTATTTTTAACCCATGAAAATCAGCATAATTAACGGTCCAAACTTAAACCTTTTGGGAACACGCGAACCCGATATTTATGGGGCGAAGACTTTTATCGATTATCTGGAATCTTTGAAGGAGGCCTATCCACAAGTTGAATTTGATTATTTTCAGTCAAACATTGAAGGGGAATTAATTGATGAACTCCATCGTGTTGGGTTTTCTGCAGATGGGATTATTCTAAATGCAGCGGCCTACACCCATACCTCAGTAGGTCTCGGGGATGCCATTAAGGCGATAGATACTAGTGTGATTGAAGTGCATATTTCCAACACCTTTGCACGGGAAGATTTTCGTCATACCTCATATATTACCCCAAATGCAAAAGGCTTAATCCTCGGTTTTGGCTTAGCGTCTTACCGTTTAGCTGTAGAAAGTTTCCTTAATGCTTGATTTTTTGCATAGCACCTTGCAGTAGTGCAATTAGTGCTCCCAAGCCAAGGCCAATGCATCCGAAAATAAGCGGCATACCCCAAAGTGCGTTAAGCGCTAAATAAGTGCCTCGATTTATTTCTGTGAGCAAGAGGTCGTGAAAAAATCCACCAATTCCGTAGAGAAAACCAAGTGCAAAACCAACAATTAAACCAAGACTTCCGAGTAATTTACAGTAGTTCCAAAGTAATTTTTTCATTTTTTATGGGACAAAATATTTCTGCTAACATACAGCGAACACTCCCACCACCAATTGTTTCTATTGTGCTAATATCAATGGGCAATAGTAGTGCCGATCTTTCAATGATCTTTTTTTGATAAGTTGTTAAAGCATTGAAAGCAGTTCTAGACACTACAAGGTAACGTTTTCCTTCAAGATTCCGCAGTTCTAACGCATTACCTGCGAAAGCGTTTACCTGTTCGAGTGAAATTGATATAATTTCTTTCTTTGTTGCTATTAGGGTTTGTTTAAGGAGATCGCGTTCCTTTTGAGAGGGAATACTCTCAAGACAGACCAGTGCATAGTCTTCTGCAACAGACATCATTACATTGGTGTGGTAGATTGCTTTCCCGGCTACATCTAGGGCGGTAAAAGCAATAGCGCGGTAGTTTAAAAAGCGACAAATTTCTTCAAACAAGGCTTGTTCTGTTCGTTCAGACAAGCACGCATAGGCTATTTTGTGTATATGGTCAAAAACAATACTTCCTGTGCCTTCAACAATAGCATTTACATCTTCTGCAGCAGTGAAGTCTTTTATTTGTTGGATGGCTAATTTACTTTCTAGGTAAGCGATAATTTCAGGGTCTCTTTCTGCTCTTCTGTTTTCGGTGAGCATAGGGTAGAGCACCAAAGTACCGTTGGCGTGTAGACTAATCCAGTTATTGGGAAAAACAGCATCGGGGTGCGGTGTTTTAGCACTGCTTTTTAGCGCATACACTTCAATTCCCACCTCCTCTAGTTGGGCAACAAAGTTTCTAAATTCTGCGAGCGCTTGTTCTTGAATTTGTTCAGGTGCTAGGGATGTTGATTTTTGAAACGCGTTAGAGTGAGCAGTCTGTGAATTATAGCCAAAATGGGTTGGCTCAACCATAAAAACCCGAGAAGCTTGCTGCCTTTCTTTCATTGCTTATATGGTTTATTACTTCGCCAAAAATGTTTTTATGGCCTCTGCCACTTCTGTGGGCTGTTCATCGCAAATAAAATGCCCTCCTTCTAAATAGGTGATTTCAACCTCTTCTTTAAAGGCGCTCTCCATTTTGTATAAAAACTCTTTGATGATAACTGGGTCAAGCACCCCGTGAATAAGGTGGGTAGGAACAGTTATTTTTTTATCTACATAATTCAACCAACGTTTTCTGTCTTCGGGAATGGAACGATAAAGATTGGCACCAGTGGTTATGGTGTGGGGTAGCTGGTAGCAACGGGTGTATTCTGCAATGGCTTTTTCAGGGATTGGGCGGCTAATACCCCGACTAAAAAAGCGTATCCAAACCGCCTCTTTTCCTTCTAACAAGGCTTCAGGAAAGTGAGGAATACTCTGGAAGAATTGGTACCATGAAGATTTAAACATGCCTTTCGCCAAAACTTCACTGGCTTTCTTTTTTCCTTCAAAATTGTTGATGATAACCATGTTAATCAATACCAGTTTTTTGATTTTTTCGGGTTTAAGTAAGGCCATTTCTTGCACTACAGCTGATCCCCAATCATGTCCACCAAGGTAAAACTCATCGATACCTAAGGTTTCAAGTAGGGAAAAAATGTCTTCCCCTAGGGCGTGTTTCTCATACGCTTTCACCTCAAGTGTTCGTTCACTATCACCCAACCCACGAAGGTCAGGGGTGATGATGTAATATTCTGGCAAAGCTGTCGCTACTTCATGCCAGCAGTAACTCGATTGCGGCCAACCGTGAACCAATACTAAAGGAGGAGCACTAGGATCACCATAAGTGCGGTAAGCAAAAGTACCTCGGGCTGTGGTTGTTTTTTTAATCATGAGCTGTCTAGGTTGAGGGTGGAGAATAAATTGTTTTAAACGTAAATGCTTTTGGGCTAGGTCCGCCGGTTTGCAGGTGCTTTAACTTTGCGGCGGCTTCTTCTGCACTGGGATATTTACCTGCTTCAACCCACCATAAGGCGTAATAAAACCCTTTAAAATGATGAAACCACTCCCGTTTGCGTTTCATAATTTCAACATGCATACTTTCATACACGTATTTCTGGAGACTGTCTACGTCTTTCCAAACAGAGACATTAATCAGTAATGATGCATCAGGAAATGGACTCAATTCAAGCGCATTATTTTGCTCGTCTTTCAGGCGCCAAACAAACCCATCATTTTGTTCTGCGATTTGATTTATTCGATCAATATTGTCGACAAAATCTTTCATAATGGGGTCTGCATAATCACTCCCTTTCATTTGTGCAATGTTGATTTGGGCCAATTGATGCATGTGTTTATAATTTAATGATGATACCTTCTTTGGGGGATCGTGTACCTTTGCACACCTCAGGGTGTACTTTAGCCAATGCTTCTAGTCCGTCCATTTCATTGTATTCTAACCAATGTTTTGATTTTTGAACCGCTTCCATAAAAAAGCGATTCACTCGTTCATCAAAACCTGCGGGTCCCCAATCTTGAAAACGCTTTTCAATGTGTGCAGGAGCAAAGAAAAATTTACTGCGTTTGTTGTTGGTGCCTGCATTGGGGTTGGCTTTTGCCCAGTGGGTCAATCCAACTTTAAGGGTAAACATCATCTGTTCGTCAAAATGATTGTGAAGCGCGACCAAAACTTCGTTATTCCCAGACATGTCTACGATGACTGTTGGAATAGTTGGATCCATCTGATCGATTTGATCGTAGGCAGTTACTTCATCCCAAATGCCTAAATTTTTAACTGTTTCAAGGTTGCGTGAAGAAGTTACGCCTATGGCTTTAGGCGATTCTTTATCGCGTTGTAAGGCATAGCCCAATCCGATACTTGTTTTACTAGAAGCGCTTAATACCAAGACTTGTTTTGCCCCAAACCACGATTGATCTTGTAAACTATCCCACAGACAATAGGAGGTGAGGTAAAGCGGGAATAACAGCGCCCGATCATTGTCAAATTCTCTACTGTAGTTGGACTCATTATTTACACGACGGTAAAGGTTGTATCCCATAGGTAGGGTTCTGCGGTGTTCAGCACCTTCAAAAAAGCGTTCATGCTGCACCTTTATCGGATTCATTTTTAAATGTTCGGTTGGCGGAAAGTAGCCGTAGATGCGGTCACCAACAGGAATGCCCTCAGCTTTAGATTCAACCACATCAGCAAAGCCCCAAACTGGGATTACTCCCATGCGGTCTTTTGCATCACCTTGGGCAGGAAAGAATTCCCAATACCGAATAACGTCTCCGGTTGCTGCATAAGTAATGTTATTGGCTGTATAGGCAAAGCGGTCAATTTTAACCAAAATCTGCCCTTCTTCAATGCTACGGTTTTCGGCAGGGGTTTCTGCCAATTCATAGTTGAAGAATAGTTTCTTTTCTACTTGAAATTGAGGGTGATTGAGCTCTTTTTGTTCCATTTGATCAAGTGCTTGTATAAATTGTTGGAGTTTTATCATGGCGGGTAAGCCATTGTTTTTCATGCGTTGAATGATGTTTAGTTTGACAGTATCGGTTTTATCTACCCCACGTACCAGTTGACTAAAACCATCTAAACGATTTTTTGTCATCCATTCTCTCAAGGGCTTGTCACCACCCCAAGTAAGTTGATTTCGCATGTTGACCGCTAATCCGCGTAGCCAATCTGTATCGCGATCGGGGAGGGGAACAACCCCACACAGCTTATTTTTTTCTTTGTTGTTGGCATAGTTAAGTTCTACATAGGCCACAAAAGCAGCACTAAATGCAGGTTGGTAGGACCGTACAGTTTGTGGTATAATGGTAGTGTCTTGAAAGACAGGAATGTTCTTTAAATCTTTTGAGATTGGGGTGGCAGAGCAGTCGACAAATAAGGTGTTGTTTGGGCAGGTGTGTTTTCCCTCATCCATGGTCATGGTAGTACCAGAGATGTGCTTAACGCGTCCTTGCCGAATAAAGGTGCCGACTTTTTGTAGGTATGCGAGCTCTTTTTTACTTACAGTTGCTCCATGAAACTGGGTGGGGATGTAATTCTTATCTACCCGCATCAGTACGCCTTTCTCTTCTAAACGCAGGAATAAATCTTCGATTGAAGTCGCTTCTACCAAAGCCTCAAATTGATTGGCTTGATTGCCGATGCTCGTTTCAAAAAAAGCTTCGGTGTTTTGTGTAGTGGCTCGATCAATAACCCAACTGTCTCTTGAAATCACCCAGCTAATGTTTTCTGCTGCGATGTTGTTTTCCATGAGATAAACAATGGCATCCATTCCGGTTTTTCCGCCTCCAATAATGCAGTAATGCTCAGGGCCAGACAATTCTTCTGGTAAAGCGTTAATGGGTTTGAAATTTACATTGGCATCGACACTAAAATTGGGGGTGTGGGTTGCCGGAACGGACGTGTTTAAATGGGTGGCATTGACCAGTTTTTTTTGAACATCAACAGTGTAAATATCTCCTGTCTCTAGCGACTTAAATTGATGGTTCCCGAGGTATTCGCATTTTGGAAAATACTGAACCCTGCCACTGGGGATAAACTGCTCTTCCATTATTGCCTTGTAGTAGGCTTGTATTTCGTTTAAAGAGGATAAGCTGGAAAACCCTTCATTTAATCCATCTTGATCTATTGTACCGTTGCTTAACTCGCGGGAACTCACACCATAAAAGGCGGCTGGTTGGTGCAATGCTACAAAGGGATAGGCAAAGTTCCAATGCCCTCCGGGAGTGTCGTTTTTATCAATTATTATGAGGGTGGCGTCAGATTCTTCCACCAATACATCGGCAAACGCCATGCCCATAGCACCGCTGCCAACAATAAGATAGTCTGCTGTTAGATTCATGGGTTTAAGGTAAGGAAATTAGGACGCTAGACTTGGCTTTTATCGATGATTTTTTTAAAACGAAACGATGCAAATGTTCCAACAGCAGCAAAGCCTGCGAGTAATAAAAACACTAGTTGATGCCCTAGTAAACCTGGGTTGTTGTCCAATAAGATTCCCATCACGGGTCCCATGAATATATCGGGGGTGTAACCTATTACCGAGATAATACCCACAGCTGTTCCTGTAACAGCATAGGGGATGTGTCCTTCTTTAACTGCGGCAAAATAGAGGGTACGCAGTCCATAGGTACCAATACCCGTAATGATAATGGAGAAAACAAAGAAGGCGTTGTGTGGTGCTGTAACCCAACCCGAGGCAAAGAGTATTGCACCTAGCAAGAGTAATACAAATCCTCGGACTAGCCACAGGGCACTACTGCTCCGGTCGGCAAAGAATCCAATAGAAATACAAACGAGTGGGCGCAAATACATTTGAAAAGAACCTACTTTGGCAGCATCTACTTCATCAAATAACATGATTTCTGCCGCATAAAGGGAGAGAATGTCGGTGACTTTATACCCGCAGTAGGCACAAAGTACAATTAGAATGAGCAAACGCACACTTGGGAGTTGCATCACCTTTAGAATGGTTTTCCAAGAGGTGTCGGCTTTGAGTTCATCTGTTTCTGCTTCTTCGCTTTCTTCTTCTTTTAAAAAGAAAAGGACAAGCAGTCCTACTAAAGCGACCATGGCAGAGGTTGCCAAAATCACCCAACGAAAGGCTGTTTGACGTTCGCTAAAACTAGCGGAGATAACGTCGTCAGGAATGAGTAAAGCAAAAATTAACACCCCTACCGCACCGATTAAAGCTGCGACAATCCCGCGGCCACCTTCAAGATACCCAAAGGCACGCCCTTGTTGATTTAAGCCCCCCCAATTGCGGGTGGCTTTAATCATGGCGGCCCAAAAAAGAAAGATGGTCGAAAATCCCCAGTAGCCATATAAAATTTGAAGGGTAGTAAAAGACGGAAATTGCGCCATGATTAGACCGCCTGCGGCGGTCATCAACAGGGCAGACGCCATGAGTTTTCGCGGTGGAAACCGATCGGCAATTGCACCACCAAAAAGATAGGAGATTAAAGCAATCACCCCGTAAATAGAATAGAGGCTTCCCAACTCAAAATTGCTGATTTCGAAAACAGCTAAAAAGGTGGGACGAAAAATACGCGCTAGCAAAAAGGGAAGTAAAAAAACACCCTCTCCTGCCAGCATCAATAAAACAATACGAAAAAAGGACGTGAGTTGGTCTTTAGAAAAAGCGATAATAATCAATTTAGTTTCCCTCAAGATAGGAAAACTTTTAGCAATGGGTTAAAGCCAACGGCGCACCTGCTTTTTATACTGTTCATATACAGTTCCAAACTCATTTTTCATCGCTTTTTCTTCAAAAGGGATGCACCAAAAATGAGCGGCTAAAAAGAAAAGAAGTACTCCATCCAACGCTGCCAAATTTCCAAGAACTATTGCCCATCCAAGCAATGCTAGGGTGAACCCCAAGTAAATTGGGTTTCTGCTGTAACGAAAAAGACCGTCTGTCACCAAACGTTTGGGTGGCTTAAAGGTGTTGATTTCAGTTTCCACCGCTTTAAATATTAATTGACCCTTCCGCACTATGGATAAACCAACAAAAAAAAGCACAAAGCCAAAATAATTGTACGGGGTGGGTAGGAACGCCAATTGCGGAACACTTACCGTCAGAAAAAACATCAAAAAGCAACAGAATAGGAATAAAAAAGGGGGAAGCAGTTTAAATTTCATGCTTTACAAATTCAATTTTGATTATCCGGTGGGATATTATCCAAACGCATCGTCAAGATTTCAGGAACAAGCCCCATTTTTTGATAGGCTTTAATCGCGCTTTCGTTTTCGGCAAAAACTTCTAATTGAAATTCTGTATGGCCTTGTGCTTTTCCCCAGTCCATGAGATGCCGCATAATTTTTCCGTTTATGCCCTGGCCGCGGTATTCTGGGCGAACATACATAAACCCTAGATAGACAAACGTCTGCGGTGTTTTGTAGGGTTTGTTATTGCGAATTAAAGCATAGCCAGAACCTACTAGTTCTTTTCCCCGTTCTGCTACAACCACACAAATAGTTGGATCATTAATGTAGGCAGCCAAATCGTAATAATGAATTTCACCCTTTCGCAAATGCGGTGCAAAAGCACGTTCAAATGCAACAAGGCTTTGTTCAAAATCCAATAACGTTGGTAGGTCTTCTAAAATCGCTTCGCGAAGGTGTATGGGCTGATTGCTCAATGGAATGTATTTGGTGCTAAATTTAGTGTGTTTTTGATTAAGCGGATAAAATCATTTCTGCGGCTTTTTCAGCAATCATATACACAGGCGCATTGGTGTTTCCAGAAACGATTTTAGGCATAATGGAGGCGTCTACCACCCGTAAATGTTCAAGACCATGCACCCGCAGCTGATCGTCAACCACCGCCATAGCATCCTTCCCCATCTTACAAGTACCAACGGGGTGATATACCGTTTCTACGGTTTGTTTAATGTGTTCCTTCAAGGCTTTTTCGCTGGTGAAAATCTCAGGAAAAGCCTTCGCTTTTTGATGTTGTTTTAATGCGCTTTGCTCCATTATTTTAACCGCTATCTTCCCACCGTGCACCAATTGTTCTAAATCTTCTTTAGCCGATAAAAAGTTGGGTTGAATGAGCGGAGCCTCTTTGGGATGGGCTGATTTAATTTTCACGGTTCCCCTGCTTTTTGGATGTAAGAGGGTAGGGAGAATGGTATATCCGTCTTCATGCGGATAACTACTTAGATCGTATGCGTCATAATCATAACTATTGCCCATCCACATGGGAGAGAAATGAAATTGAAAATTAGGGCTGCCACCGTTACGCGCTAGATCGAAAAAGGCCATGCCTTCTAATGGGCCATTGCAAAAAACCCCTTTGTTTTGCACGAAATAAGTCCAAGCCGCTTTGAGTTGTTTTAGGGGTGGGAGGTAGTGATTTATTCCCAACTGCTTTTTTGCAGCGCAACTTACAGGATAAAAGAGATGGTCTTGTAAATTTTCTCCTACTCCTTTTAATTCGTGTACGACATCTACCCCAGCATCCTTAAGCACAGTTGAAGGCCCAATTCCAGAAAGTTGTAGCAACTGTGGGGAATGGAAAGCTCCCGCCGAAAGAATCACCTCTTTTGCAGCATGTGCCACTCGTGAATTTCTCCCTTGTTTAAATTCTACCCCAACCGCTTTTTTCCCTTCAAACAAAATTCGACTCACCTGCGCACGTGTAAGCACAGTTAGGTTCTTGCGTTGCATGGCGGGTTTAAGGAAAGCGGCAGCTGCACTGGCGCGTTTTCCATTTTCTATGGTGCAATGTACCAAGCCCGCCCCTACCTGTGAAGCGCCGTTATAATCTTGAGTCGGAGGGATTCGTTCTGCCGCACAGGCCTTGATAAAATCTTCAACAAAAGGCGATTTAAATTTTGTGGGCAAATCAACCGATAAAAGCCCGTCTTGCCCATGAAATTCCTGATCGACTTGCGTGTACTGTTGGTGTTTTTCAGATCTGATAAAGTAGGGAAGTACCTCGTCATATCCCCATCCTTTATTGCCTAGTTCTTCCCAACCGTCATAGTCGGCACGGTTACCACGAACATAGGCCATGGCGTTGGTCGAACTACTTCCACCCAAGGTTTTTCCCCGTGGTAGGTAGATTTTTCTATTGTTTACATGGGGTTGTTCTTCCGTCCAAAAGCCCCAGTCGTTTTTACTTTTGTGTAATTTAACATAGGCCCCAGGAATGTGGATATTAGGGTCGCGGTCTGTTCCGCCAGCCTCTAATACTAATACTTTGTTGTTGGGATCCTTCGATAAACGATTCGCCAAGACACATCCGGCTGAACCTGCTCCTACTACAATAAAATCGTACTCCATAATTTATCTTAGGTCGCTAAAGAAGTGGGAACGTTTTCTGCTTTCTCGAATATACAATTTTATTTTTGATCGATTTCATCCCCCACCAAAGCGATGCGCTTCCCTTTTGGGCCAATGGCAATGCGGCTAATGTTTTTGATTTCTGTTTCAGCGAATTGGTGCAGCAAACGTGCTTTTCTCATAGGGTGCGCTATATAAAGGGTACTTCCTTGTCCATAAATAATTTCACCATTGGGCAACCATGCGTGATCTTGTACTCCTTTGGGAAGTTCAAACACCGCTGTTTGCACTTTTGTTTTTTGGTCGAGGGTGGTCACTATGGCGATTCCGTCTTTGTTGTGGGTATAGCTTAAAAGTTCCCTGTTGGGGAGAAGGTGTAGGCTGCGACCAACGTTGGTTTGCAAACGAGTTGCTGTACCACTGTCAACCGCTAACCAATAGAGGTCCATTCGGTTTTCAATCAATACCGTACAGAGAAGATTATTTGCATCAACCCAAAGCTGATACCCAACTTTTAACATTGGGTGCACCAAGTCAATGATTCCGTTACTCGCATAGCGGTAGAGGCGCTGTCGCCCTGTAGTATCGAGCCGAATGGCGCTAAAGGCTTCACGCTCTGGGATGCGAATTGGGGAATATTCACTGCCTATGGCGGTGGCACAGCGCCATTGTTTTTTGTTGGTGGCTAGGTGGTGGCGAACCACATCTGTTTGTCCGTTGCGGGTAGACGCGTAGAGCAGTTCATTTTCCGACCAAAAGGAGGGTTGGTTGTCGTAGCCTGCGTTCTGGGAAAGGTTTTTTAGTTGCGCTATTTGGTAGTCGTTGGCTGTTACTGTTAGGTGGGCGCTATACACATCAGTAGCTGTTTGTGCATTCCCGTTTAAGAGCGCTAGACCGAAAAGAAGAATAAGCTGGTTTTTCATACTTGGAAGATAAGGAATAAATGTAGGTAGT
>WTJU01000004.1:3900-10430 GCA_011526285.1 Candidatus Arcticimaribacter sp. | reverse complement strand
CCGTAGGTTTCTCATGATTGTAGAATGATTTGGGATCGTTTCTTACAACAAGATAGGTGTTTTTAAGTAAACTCAGAAAATGCTAGTTAACGAAGCGGAGTCATTTTTGCACGAATGTTCTCTAATCCTAGATTCCCAATACTCCCCAAGTGGGTGTGTTGTAAGTTTCGGTTGGGGGTATATTCCCCAGCTTCAATGGCGTTCCCCAAATCGCGGTAGGCATCGCGGAAAGGTTTTCCTGCGCGTACTTCGGCATTGAGGGTATCTACACTAAAGAGGTAGTCGTATTTTTTTTGTTCCGTAATGTCTTTATTTACCTGAAGGTTGGGAAGACTAAACAACAAGATATCCAAACAGGCTTTTATCTCTTGTACCGCTTCAATAATCGGTCCTTTGGCCAATTGCAATTCGCGGTGGTAGCCACTGGGAAGGTTGGTGGTTAACAGCGCCAATTGGTTGGGAAGGGCTTGTAAGGCATTGCATTTCCCGCGCACTAATTCAAAAAGGTCAGGGTTTTTCTTGTGGGGCATAATACTGGAACCGGTGGTTAGTTCATCGGGGAAAGAGATAAAGTTAAAATCCTGCCCCATATAGAGACAGATGTCCATACTTAGTTTTGCGAGTGTACTTCCAATACTGGCAAAGGCCATGGCGGTAATTTTTTCTAATTTTCCACGACTCATTTGTGCCGCCACCGCATTGACTTTGAGTTGCTCAAAGCCCAAAGCTTGGGTGGTAAATTCCCGATCAATGGGGAAGGCACTACCATACCCCGCCGCACTACCTAAGGGATTTTGATCGGCAATTTTGTAGGCACTTTTCCAAAAATGGAGATCGTCAATCAAACTCTCAGCATAGGCAGAGAGCCATAGTCCAATGGAAGAAGGCATGGCCACTTGCAAGTGGGTATAGCCGGGGATCAGTTCAGCTTTGTGTTTTTCGGCCAAGGCCAAAAGCAGGTCAAACAAGTCTACTACCTGCGATTTTATTGTTTTTAGCTCGTCTTTTAAATAGAGGTGCATGGCTACTAAAACTTGGTCGTTGCGGGAACGTGCTGTGTGTATTTTCTTGCCAAGATCTCCTAGTCGCTCAGTGAGTACATGTTCAATTTTGGAGTGCATGTCTTCGTGCGCTTCTTCAATGGTAAAGGTTCCATTTTTTGCTGCTGCTTGCAGTTCCTTAAGCACTTGGTTTAATTGCTCGGCTTCTTGTGAGGAGAGCAAGTCAATTTTTGCCAACATGTTGGCATGCGCCATAGATGCTTCACAATCATAAGCGGCCAATTGAAGATCGTATTCACGGTCTTTTCCTACAGTAAAATGATCGACTTTCTGGTGGGCTGCAGCCCCTTTTTGCCATAGTTTCATGCTTAAAGTATTTTGTTTAGTAGTGCGATATAGAGTGCAATGCCCTCTTCTATTT
Source organism: Candidatus Arcticimaribacter sp. (assembly GCA_011526285.1). Lineage (GTDB taxonomy): Bacteria > Bacteroidota > Bacteroidia > Flavobacteriales > Flavobacteriaceae > Arcticimaribacter. The sequence continues at coordinate 9,008 of WTJU01000004.1, read as the reverse complement.
CGTGTATATGTATGTATTCATCTGCCGTGTGGGAACGGGTAGAATCGCCCGGCCCTAGTTTTAAGGAAGGGCAACTGAGTTTTGCTTGGTCAGAAAGGGTAGGAGAGCCATAGGTCTCACGTCCTAGCGCTATCCCAGCTTGAACCAACGGATGATCTATTGGAATGGATGAGGAGTTTAAATCAGTAGAACGGGGAGTCAACGTCAAGGGCGCATCCTCTTGGAGTAAATCGACAATCGCTTGGTTGCTGTAGCAGTCGTTTACACGCACATCAATAACCAAATCAACATCCGCAGGAACAACATTGTGTTGTTTCCCTGCACTCACTTGGGTCACGGTTAGTTTTACTGGTCCAAGCACCGCTGATGTTTTCTCAAACGAAAATTCTTGTAACCATTGAATCACCTGTGGGAGTTTTAAGATGGGATTATCGGCATTGGGGTGGGCGGCATGGCTTGCAGTTCCCGTTACTTTTCCATCAAAAACGACCAAGCCTTTTTCAGCAATGGCCAACTGCATGAGGGTAGGTTCTCCCACTATGGCTACATCAATAGGGGGTAAGTGTGGCAACAAGCTGTTTAGTCCATTTGGTCCAGAGCTTTCTTCTTCTGCTGTAGCAGCTAGAATGAGGTTGTAGCTGGGGTTGGGGTGCGCATAGTAATGGGTGAATAAAGCAATGAGGGAAACCAAGGCTCCACCAGCATCATTGCTTCCTAAACCGTATAATTTTCCGTCTTCCACTTGCGGTTGAAAAGGAACTTTGGTATAGGCTGAGTTGGGCTTTACCGTATCGTGGTGGGAATTGAGTAGCAGTGTGGGCTTGTTCTCGTCAAAATTTGCATTGAAGGCATAGACATTGTTTTGTTTGCGTTCACAGGGAATAGCATGTTCGCTAAACCACTGTTCAATGCGTGCTGCGGTTTGGTCTTCCTCACTGGAGAACGATTGGATGGAGATCAAATCTTTGAGTAACGCAATGGCTTCTTGTGTAAGGACTTTCATTTTAGGGTAATTGACGTGTAAGGTACATTTTCATTCATCATTTTGGTAGAGCCAATAGCAACTTCGGCTACTCCAGCATGCAGGGCGTCAAAGGCGTTGTGCAGTTTTGGTAGCATTCCTGCAGAAATGGTGTTGTTTAGCAATAAGTCTTGATAGCTTTCGGTGTTAATTTTTTCAATAAGCGAATCAGCTCGATTAATATCTTTCATCACCCCAGGCAGTTCAAAACAGTAATTGATTTTTGTTGTGTGGTCTTTGGCTAGGGCTTTCCCTATTTCGGCAGCAATGGTATCGGCATTGGTGTTAAGCAATTGTCCTTTTCCATCATGGGTCAAGGCGCAGCACACAGGAACAATTCCTTGGTCAAGTAACTGAACAAACAGGGAGGAGTTGACCTTTGTTACATCGCCCACAAAGCCATAATCAATGGCTTTTACTGGACGTTTCTTTGCTTCAATGGCATTGCCATCAGCACCAGAAAGCCCCAGCCCATTGCACCCAAACACTTGCAGATGAGCCACTATAGTTTTGTTTAATTGTCCGGCATAAATGCCCGAAATAAGTTCTAGAGTAGCGGCGTCGGTAATTCTTCTTCCGTCTTTTAGCTGTACTGGGATTCCCATCTTTTCAGCCCATAGGGTGGCTTTTTTACCGCCTCCATGTACCAAGATTTTTGGCCCCTTTAGTGCGGCAAATTCTTCCAGAAAGGGGAGAAGCTTGGCTTCATTTTCTATAACTGCGCCGCCAATTTTAACAATATTTAATTTAGGCATGATCCAATAAAGTTTTTAGCACAGCTTGTGCAGCATAGGTTCGATTATTGGCTTGTTCTATCACCAAAGAATTTGCATGGTCAATTACCCCATCAGCCACTACTATATTTCTCCTTACGGGAAGACAATGCATGAATTTAGCGTTATTGGTTAAGGCCATTTTCTCTTCGGTTAAAAGCCATTCATTGTCGGTTCTTAAAATCTGCCCGTATTGACTGTAGGAACACCAGTTCTTTGCGTAGACAAAGTCTGCATCTTTTAGTGCTTCTTCTTGGTTGTGGAGTACGGGAATTCCTTTGGTAATCTCAGGGTTTAAGTCATAACCTTCGGGATTGGCAATTACATAGTCTGCTTCTTGATAGCGCATCATATTGGTAAACGAATTGCCAACCGCATGGGGGAGTGCCTTTGGGTGAGGTGCCCAAGTAAGTACCACTTTAGGGCGGTGGGGGAGTGCGTGCTCTTCTAGGGTGAGGGCATCGGCCAAAGCTTGTAGGGGATGCCCCACAGCACTCTCCATATTAATTACAGGGATATCAGCATATTTTGCAAAGCTGTTCACCACAATATCAGCTTCGTCTTGTTCTTTGTTGCTCAAACTTGCAAAGGCACGAATGGCCACCATATCACAGTATTGAGAAACTACCGCTGCGGCTTCTCTTACATGCTCTGAACGGATACCGCGCATTTCTGTACCGTCTTCAAATTCTAAAGCCCAAGCTTCGTTAGAAAAGTTCATGACTATGGTGTTGAACCCTAAATTTTGAGCGGCTTTTTGGGTACTTAAACGGGTGCGCAAACTTGGGTTAAAAAACAGCAAGCCTAGGGTTTTTCTTTTCCCTTGGGTTTCAAACGCATAGGGCTGTTGTTTTAAGCTTTTTGCCAAAGCAACTGCTTGCTTAAAGTCAGGGAGGTCGTTAAGGGAAATAAAGTGTTTCATTGGGCGATGGTTTTTAAAGCTGTTTTCAATTCTTCTAAGAAAAAGTCCAATTGCTTTTGTTGTATGGTGAGTGGAGGCAGTATGCGCAAGAGTTTTTTGTTGCTGCTTCCTCCGGTAAAAATACGGTGGGTATAGATGAGTTCTTTTCGCAACTCAGCTACCTCAAAATCAAATTCCATTCCCAACATTAGTCCACGTCCTTTAACTTTTTTTACACCTGGAATATCTTTGGCTTTAGCGATAAAATAAGCCCCTAAAGTTTTGGCATGGGCTTGTAGATTTTCATTCTTTAGTGTTTCGAGAACAGCAAGTGAGGCCGCACAGGCTAAGTGATTTCCTCCAAAGGTGGTTCCAAGTAGTCCATATTTTGCTTTAATGCTGGGGTGTACTAAAATTCCGCCAATGGGGAAACCGTTCCCCATTCCTTTGGCCATGGTAACTATATGGGGTTGAATACGGTATTTTTGGTAAGAGAAGAAGGTTCCTGTTCGGCTAAATCCCGCCTGAACTTCGTCAGCAATAAGGCACGTTTGGTAGGTGTTGCATAAACGTTCTAAGTCATAAACAAATTTTTCAGCAGGTTCGTCTAGACCACCAACACCTTGTATGCCTTCAAAAATGACAGCGCAAACATCGCCTTTTTGTAGTTCTTTTTCCAAGGCTACTTCGTCATTAAAGGGCAAGAAGGTGACCGCTTGCTGTTGGTTTAAGGGCGCATTGATGGCAGGATTATCAGTTGCAGCAACTGCTGCACTGGTTCGTCCGTGAAAAGCATTGTTAAAAGCGATTACGCGTTTTTTTCCTGTGTGAAAGGAGGCTAATTTCAAGGCGTTTTCATTGGCCTCTGCTCCAGAGCTACACAAAAAGAGTTGGTAGTCATGACAACAGGAGTGTTCCCCAATGGCATTGGCCAATTCTTGTTGCAATGGGTTTTGTACTGCATTGGAATAAAAGCCAATTTGATGCATTTGTTGGGTGAGGCGCTCTAAGTAATGTGGATGTCCGTGCCCGATGGAGATAACTGCATGACCGCCATAGAGGTCAAGGTATTCTGTTCCTTTTTCATCATACACATACACCCCTTTTGCTCGAGTTGGGGTTATAGCATAAAGCGGATAAACATCGAATAATTCCATTTTACTGTTTTGAGATTTCGTTGATTTTTTCAAAGGAAGCAACCAACCCTTGAATGAGGGAAGAACTTAAACCTTGATGTTCCATTTCATTTAATCCTGTAATGGTACAACCTCTGGGGGTAGTTACCTTATCAATTTCTTGTTCTGGGTGAGTGTCTGTCTCAATGAGGAGACTTGCGGCACCTAGCGCAGTATGCATCGACATTTTCATGGCCTCAGCAGCGTCAAAGCCCAACTGAACTCCTCCTTGTGTGGTAGCGCGAATCAGGCGCATCCAAAAGGCGATTCCACTGGCACAGATAACGGTAGCCGCTTGCATGTGTTCTTCCTCAATGATGATGGAAGTTCCCAAACCATTAAATATTGCAGAAGCAATGGCAATGCGCTTTTTCCCTATTTCATTACAACACAAACAGGTCATAGATTTTCCTACAGAAATAGCTGTATTGGGCATAGATCTTATGATGGGGTAGGATGTACCTATGCATTCTTCAATACGCTGAATTTTAAAGCCCGTAATGGTGGAGATGATGACGTGGTGTTCGTTCAATAAATCCTTGATTTCAGTTAAGATTCCTTCAAACTGACTGGGTTGTACTGCAAAAATGAGGATATCAGAATTTTTTACTGCCTCGCGATTGTCTGAGGTTACGGTAACTTGTTTGGACTTGTTCCAGTCGGCCAAAGCCTCAGGGTTTCTTTTGGTGAGGTAGAGCGTGGTAATGCTGTTGTTAACAATGAGTCCTTTGGCGATGCTGAGACCTAAATTTCCTGTTCCTATGATGGCAATTTTCATGTGCTTGATTTTAAAAGATAGATGATTTGAGTTGTAGTCCTAGGGTTTCTTCCCATCCCATGATTAGGTTGAGGTTTTGAATGGCTTGTCCTGAGGCGCCTTTGATGAGGTTGTCGATGACTGCTGTAATGAGCAATTGATTGTTGTGCTTGTGAAGGTGAATAAAACACTGATTTGAGTTGACCACTAATTTTAAGTGCACCTCTTTTTTTGATACCTGTGTAAAAGGTGCGTGGAGATAGAATTCATCGTAAAGGGAATAAGCACTGTCTAAACTATCGTTGTATTGCGTATAGGCGGTAACAAAAATCCCGCGACTAAAATCCCCACGATGCGGCAAGAAAAATAATTCGGCTTCCTGCTGCTGCACAGTAGTTAAGGTTTCCCCAATTTCGCCTAAATGCTGATGGGTGAAAGGCTTGTACCAAGAGAGGTTGTTGTTACGCCAAGTAAAGTGGGT
>WTJU01000004.1:0-3800 GCA_011526285.1 Candidatus Arcticimaribacter sp. | reverse complement strand
GTCAAAAAGGCTTCGATGTCACGCATTACTGCATCGAGATAGTTCCCTTCGTGAAGTTGCATTCCATAGAAGTTAGCCAACTGTTCTTTTTGAAACTGTTGCCATTTACTTTGGGTGTGTTTTTCGAGCAAATGGTGCGCTTTAAGAATAATCATAGGAGCTGCTGCTTCAAAGCCTACACGCCCTTTGATGCCGATGATGGTATCTCCCACATGAATATCACGTCCAATGGCATAATTTTTTGCCATTGTTTGTAAGGCTAGTATAAGTTCAACGGGATTTCCTTCTTTTCCGTTTAATCCAACCAACTCTCCTTGTTTAAAGTGCAAGGTGATTTTCTTCGGTTCGTTTTCGGTAAGTTGACTAGGATAAGCAGAATCGGGTAAACTTTGATGTGAGGTTAGGGTTTCACTCCCGCCAACGCTTGTTCCCCATAATCCTTGGTTGATTGAGTACTGTGCTTTCTCCCAACTTAAATCTATGCCTTGTTTTTGTAGGTATTCAATTTCTGCTTCACGTGAAAGTTGCTGGTCACGAATTGGGGTTATGATTTCAATCTCTGGGGCGAGGACTTGAAAAATTAAATCAAAACGCACTTGATCGTTTCCTGCTCCTGTGCTTCCGTGGGCTATGAATTTTGCATCAATACGTTTGGCATATTCAATAATCTCGATGGCTTGTACAATGCGCTCTGCACTAACAGAGAGTGGGTAGGTGTTGTTTTTCAGTACATTACCAAAGATTAAATACTTAACGATTTTGTCGTAAAAGGAGTGTAGCGCATCTATAGATGCATAGCTGCTGGCACCCATGGTGTAGGCATTCTTTTCTTGTTGTTTGATTTCATCGGGTGAAAAGCCGCCAGTATTTACACTAACTGCATGTACTTCGTAGCCTTCTTGCGAAAGTGTTTTTAAGCAATATGAGGTATCTAAACCGCCACTGTAGGCGAGAACTAATTTTTTCATTTTATTGTTTTTTCTTTTTAAACAAACCGCTTAGAAATGCAGAGGTTTTTGAAGGTGGATTTTTATGTTCGTTGGGATCGTGGAGCATGCCTGTACACAAGCATAGCTTTCGCTCTGTTCTTGTAAGTACATCAAAATTTTTACAGGTTTGACAACCTTTCCAAAATTCTGGGTCATCGGTTAATTCAGAAAAATGAACGGGTTTATACCCTAAGTCATAATTTATTTTCATGACAGCTTGCCCGGTGGTTATCCCAAATATTTTGGCACCAGGAAACTTTTCTAAAGAGAGGTCAAATACTCTTTTTTTAATGCGCTTGGCTAAGCCTTGACCACGAAAAGTTGGAGAAACAATTAGTCCTGAGTGGGCAACATATTTTCCATGCCCCCAGATTTCGATGTAGCAAAAACCTGCAAACGTATCGCCTTCAGTTGCAATAACAGCGTTGCCATTATTCATTTTTTGAATGATGTATTCTGGTGTTCGACGCGCTATGCCTGTACCTCGGTCTTTTGCCGATTCGTCTATGGTTTGGCTAATGGTCTTTGCAAAATGTATGTGTTCGGAACCCGCAATGGTAATTTCCATTTGAACTGGTTGATTTGATTTGAAAAATAATTTGAGATGTTGTGTAAGGAACTGGACACACCTAAGAGTTCCACAAAAGAATTAGACCCCCAAGGGGCGACGGTTGCGCGGGCGGCGGATAATAGTAGACGTTATTGTGTGCGTTGTTGTCATAATTCTTCGCAAAATTGCATGTTTTTATTGAGTCCACCAAATCTCACGACGGTTACACCTCAAAAATGCTTTTTTAAAACATTATCTTTGGTCTGTGTTAGAAATCGTACAAAAGCAGCTGAATATTCACCTTGAAAAGGTAAACAACCCCAATCTTTTGTTGGCTTGTAGTGGAGGGGTAGACAGTATGGTGCTCTTTGAATTGCTACACAAATTGAATTATAAGTTTGCAGTTGCTCACTGTAACTTTCAATTGAGGGGGGAAGAAAGTGACGAAGATGAAAACTTTGTTGCTCAACACTGCAAAAAGTATGGTATTCCCTTTTTTAGCAGACTATTTGCAACCGCTGCTTTTGCAGAAGATCATTCGGTTTCAATTCAAATGGCTGCTCGGGAGTTGCGTTATGCATGGTTTTCTGAATTGATGGAAAAGCATTCATTTTCTAATCTTCTAACAGCGCATCACTTAAACGATCAAGTAGAATCTTTCCTTATTAACCTGAGTCGTGCTTCTGGTTTAAAAGGTCTTGCAGGGATTCCAACACAAAAAGTGTTAAGACCGCTTTTAGGGGTGCATAAATCAGAAATTTTACACTACGCACAAGAAGCAGCTATCAATTGGCGCGAAGATGCATCAAATGCAACAGATGCTTATTTGCGAAATAAACTACGTCATCATTTACTTCCTGCATGGGAAAAGATAAGCCCTACGGTAACAGCGCAAATAAACCAGTCCATTGAAAAATTATCCTTTGCCCAACTGGCATTGGCACATCAGTTGGAAGAATTTAAAGCACAACACTTCCAAATAACAGCTAACTGTATTGAAATTCCTTTAAAACCTTTAATTGCGCTTCAACCACAAGAATACTATTTGCACGCCTTGTTCTCACCTTTTGGATTTCATCATTTAAACGATTTAATGGGACTAACACAGGCTCAGAGTGGGAAACAATTACATTCAAAAAGTCATCGCCTCATCCGAAATCGCGACTATTTTTTACTGCAACCTTTGCTAGAAGAAAATGAAACGGATGCAACTACTCATTTATGGGAGGTTAAGGAGGATTTAGTCCATCCAATTGTTTTAAAACTATCGGCAGCGTCATCTCAATCCAAACAAAATGCGGTTTTGGATCGTTCGTTATTAAAATTTCCTTTAATCCTTCGAAAATACCGCGAAGGGGATTATTTTTATCCTGTTGGAATGCAAGGCAAAAAAAAGCTGAGCAAGTTTTTTAAAGACCAAAAGTATTCCCTGCTAGAAAAAGAACAACAGTGGTTGTTGTGTTCTGAAGACAATATTGTTTGGGTAATTGGCCAACGTGTTGATGCTCGCTATGCTGCAAAGAAGGACACCAATAACCCATTAAAGATACAGTGCACTTGAAACGTTTTTATTACTTAATTTTTCTCTCTTTCTCTTTTTTGTCTTTTGCACAAGTTGAAGAGGAGCCTGTACAATGGACCACCCAACTGAACCGTATTTCTGAAACTCGTGTAGCATTAGAATTCAAGGCTTCTATCGCTGAAAAATGGCATTTGTACTCATTAGAGGAGTTTGAAGATGGTCCGTTACCTACCGAATTTGTGTTCACCTACGACACCCTAAAACTAACGCCCGCAGGGCCAATCACTTCAGGTACTCCAAAGGTTGAATTTGATCAAATCTTCGAAATAGATTTGCCTTTTTTTGATACGGAAGCTACGTTCAAACAACAGTTCGAAGTATTAGATGCTACGGCCAGTGAAATTAGTGGAGAAATTAACTATCAAGCCTGTGATGATCGGGTGTGTATTTTCCGTACAGAAACATTCCGGATTGCCCTTGACGGGTCTAAGCTAAAAGAAGAAGAATTAGCGCTGTCTGAAAAAGACTTGGCACGCTCTGCTGCACTCACCTTGGACTTAAAAAACAAAGAGGTGTTAGTGCGTCAGCTTGGTACTTCATCAACGAATTCGCTTTATTGGAATTTATTTTTCCTTGGCTTCCTCGGGGGCTTAATTGCTTTATTGACTCCCTGTGTGTTTCCAATGATTCCATTAACTGTTTCTTTTTTCTTAAAGCAAGGAAGTAGTTTACGGACTGG
>WTJU01000108.1 GCA_011526285.1 Candidatus Arcticimaribacter sp. | reverse complement strand
TAGTTTCCAAGTACCATGGCTGCAAGTACTGTAGCAACATAAGAACCAAAAAGGTCGGCCCCCATCCCTGCAACATCACCAACATTGTCACCAACGTTGTCTGCAATGGTTGCTGGGTTGCGCGGATCGTCTTCTGGAATACCTGCTTCTACTTTACCCACAAGGTCAGCTCCAACGTCTGCAGCTTTGGTATAAATTCCTCCTCCAACTCGAGCAAAAAGTGCAATTGACTCCGCTCCTAAGGAGAATCCTGCTAGTGCTTCTAACACTATGGTCATATTATTGTAGAATGTCCCATCTTGCCCCATAAATTGTCCTACAAAGAACATGAATAGAAGGGTTAATCCTAGTACTGCTAAACCTGCAACACCTAATCCCATTACTGTACCTCCGCCAAACGATACTTGTAGGGCTTTTGGTAAACTGGTTTTAGCTGCTTCTGCCGTACGCGCATTCGCTTCGGTGGCAATTCGCATTCCAATGTTTCCAGCAAAAGCGGAAAAAATTGCTCCAATTACAAATGCAGGAACAATCAGCGGGCTTGTGGTCTCAACAGCCATTGAGATTCCATACAATGCGGCAGATGCAATTACAACAAAGATTAAAAGTAAACGGTATTCAGCATTTAGAAAGGCTAATGCACCTTCTTTAATTGCGGTTGAAATTTCAACCATACGCTCGCTTCCAGCGTTTTGTTTTCTCACCCAACTGGCTTTGATTAACATGTAAACAAGTCCTAGGACTGAGAGTATTAGGGGTAGATAAATTATTTTGGCCTCCATATAAATAAGTAAAAATTCAAATCAATCGCGAAACTAACGAAAATGTTCCGAACAACACTTTTAAGTGTTAATTTTTATTGTGATATAGTACCTTTTTCACTGCTTTGATAACGTCGTTGCTATTGGGTAGCCATTCAGCTAGTAAAACAGGTGAGAAAGGTGCTGGTGTATCAGCTGTGTTTATTTTTTCAATTGGTGCGTCTAGGTAGTCGAATATTTGGTTTTGAACTTGATAGGTAATTTCAGTTGCCACGTTTCCAAATGGCCAAGCTTCTTCAAGTATAACCAAACGATTGGTCTTTTTAACAGATTCAAAAATCGCATCATGGTCTAAAGGACGAACGGTTCTTAAATCAATGATTTCGCATTCAATTCCTTCTTTGGCCAATTCATCTGCTGCGGTGTACGCTTCTTTAATGATTTTACCAAATGAAACAATGGTTACATCGGTTCCTTTTCGTTTGATATCTGCAACACCAATTGGCAAGATGTATTCATCTTCTGGTACTTCTCCTTTGTCTCCATACATTTGTTCAGATTCCATAAAGATCACAGGATCGTCATCTCGAATAGCGGCTTTTAAGAGCCCCTTTGCATCGTAGGGATTTGAAGGCACGATTACTTTTAATCCGGGACAGTTGGCATACCAGCTTTCAAAAGCTTGCGAGTGGGTTGCTGCCAATTGACCTGCAGATGCAGTTGGCCCACGGAAAACAATTGGACACGGGAATTGACCCCCAGACATTTGTCTAATCTTAGCCGCATTGTTGATGATTTGATCAATTCCTACAAGGGCAAAGTTAAAGGTCATGAACTCAATGATAGGTCGATTTCCTGTCATTGTAGAACCAACACCAATACCAGCAAACCCTAATTCAGAAATTGGGGTGTCGATCACTCGTTTCTCCCCAAATTCATCCAACATTCCTTTTGATGCTTTGTAGGCCCCATTATATTCGGCAACCTCTTCTCCCATGAGATAGATGCTTTCATCTCTTCTCATTTCTTCTGACATTGCTTGCGCGATGGCTTCTCTAAACTGTATTGTTTTCATGTTTAATTCGTTCTTGCGGCAAATTTAAGATTTTCACTTTATTTTTTTGGTGCTTTTCGGGCTTAATTCACTTTGTTTTCGCTTGAAAATTTGACAGCAATCATCTAAAATCGTTTTCTTTGTGTTTTGCTACAATTACATATGGTTCTTGTTGAATTATCTATAAAAGGAATTTCCTACAGTCAAGCCCAAAGCGGTGCTTATGCTTTAATTTTAAGCGAGGTAGATGGAGATCGAAATCTTCCTGTTATTATTGGTGCATTTGAAGCCCAGTCTATCGCTATCGGTTTGGAAAAAGAGATTAATCCGCCGCGTCCTATTACACATGATTTAATGGCGCAATGTTTTGAGCGCTTTAAGATTGTTGTAAAACAAGTCATCATCCACAAACTGGTAGACGGTGTTTTTTATTCGAGCTTAATTTGTGAGCGAGATGAAATTGAAGAAATTATCGATGCAAGAACTTCTGACGCAGTAGCATTATCTATACGGTTTGACGCCCCTATTTTTACGTATGAAAACATTTTGTCTAAAGCCGGATTTACCGAGGGAGAGCAAAGCGGTGGTACTGGCCAAAAAGATGAAAACTGGATTAAAACGTTTATTGAAGAACAAAATCCTGAAAACAACATAATGAATAATCTCCCCAAAGTTGATACTGCCGAGTTAAAAAAGCTACTTGACAAACTGGTGAAAAAGGAAGACTATGAAGCGGCAGCCAAAGTGCGTGACGAGCTTTCAAAACGGGGCGAACTTGACGAATAATTTGGGTTATTAACCACGCTGTTGAAAAACTATTCCAACTTATTTCAAAATCCCACTTAGGAGTTTCTATTTTTGGTAAAAGCTTTTTACCATGCAACAATATTTGGATCTCATTCGACACATTCAAGCCAACGGGGTTACTAAGACAGACCGTACTGGAACCGGAACTAAAAGTGTCTTTGGCTATCAAATGCGCTTCGACCTATCTAAAGGTTTTCCAATGGTTACTACTAAAAAGTTGCATTTAAAATCAATCATTCATGAGTTGCTATGGTTTTTAAAAGGAGACACTAACATTGCATATCTTCAAGAAAACGGGGTGAGAATTTGGAATGAATGGGCCGATGAAAATGGTGATCTTGGCCCAGTATATGGGCACCAATGGCGGAATTGGAATAGTGAAGAAATTGACCAGATTAAGGATATAATTCACACACTTAAAACCAATCCCGACAGCAGAAGAATGTTGGTTTCTGCTTGGAATCCAAGTGTGTTGCCTGATACTTCAAAAAGTTTTGCTGAGAATGTAGCCAATAATAAAGCGGCGCTTCCCCCCTGCCATGCATTTTTCCAATTTTACGTGGCAGACGGAAAACTCTCCTGTCAATTGTATCAACGCAGCGCTGATGTTTTTTTGGGGGTTCCTTTCAATATCGCTTCTTATGCGTTACTAACAATGATGATGGCACAAGTTTGCGATCTGGAAGCAGGGGATTTTGTACATACTTTTGGCGATGCACACATCTATTCAAATCATGAAGAACAAATTGCTTTGCAATTAACCCGCACACCACGAACCCTCCCCACCATGAGAATGAATCCTGATATCAAAGATTTATTTGCTTTTACCTTTGAAGATTTTGAGCTCTTAGACTATAACCCCCACCCCTTAATTAAAGGGACTGTTGCGATTTAAATCAATTCATCAAGGATTGCCAACAAGCTATAGATGTCACTTTCGTTATTATAATGATGCACAGACAATCGAACCCCTGATCCTCTTTTAATACAGCGCACTTTTCGATCTAATAACGCATTGTAAATAGAATCATTTACATGAATGATTAATATGGAAGAATGGTTTTTTCTTGCAAGCGTAGCTGCATCCAACAAGTCTCTTTTTTTTAATCCTTCAAAAAGCAACAAGGTCAATTCTTTTTTGTGTTGAATTAATGCGGGAAAGTCTGCTTTCAACAGTTTGTTTAGGGAAAAAAGTAAGCTACCCACTGCCTTCACTGAGCGTTGACCTCGGTCATAAATCGACTCAAGTTTCTCTTGTTTTAGTTCTAGTTGTTTTAAAAGTTTTGGAGAGAAGAGGGCAAAGCCTGTACCGTGACCAGCCATCAACCATTTGTAGGCACTTCCAAATAAGGCATCAACACAACTATTGGAAAGGGAGAATTCTTCGGCACCAATAAATTGTGTTCCATCAACTAGAATGATGAGTTCTGGAAAAGCTTTTTTAATCTTTTCTAAGATCGCAAAATCAACTAAAAAACCATTGGAATATTGAATAGCACTTAGGGCTAAGACTTGATATTCGTTTTGTTGTAAAGCTTCCCATATATCTTCTTCAATCGTTGCTGTTAAAGGAATTAGCGTGGTTTCAAAGCCAAGGTCTTGAATAACTCCTGTCAAAGAAGGATATTCTTCTTTTAAACTTAAAAAACGATAGTGTCGAGGCAATTGAATCAAGAAATTCTGAAGCGCTGAAGAGAAGTTGGAGCTAATGAAGGTGTTTTCTGGTAGTGCCCCAACAAAAGATGCGAGTGCTATTCTTGCTTCTTTAATGTAGTTTTTTTCTTCTTTAAGCTTGTAGTGATCACCTCCTGTAAAGAAGTGTTCATCGTCTTTCAAACGCCATTGTCTTAAATCAGTTGATAAAGGAGCAGTGTATGCTGTATTAAAATAAAGACATTGCTCGAGCAGTGGAAAATAGTGGCGCATAGAAATCTTTTTTAAAAGGTACAGATTAAATTTTTCTTATGTCTTTGCAAAAGTACTTTCAATCAATAATATCTCTTATTTTTGCGCATTCAAATTGATAATTCATACCTTGACTACTGAATCTATAAAAGCTAAGAACAACGGTCTTTTATATGCTATGGAAGACGAAATATCATCGCACTTGAACCAAGAAACTACCAAAAGTATCCTCACACTTATTGCAGCAGCAGGAAAAAACAATGCCCTAGGTAAGGACAACGACCTAATTTGGCATATTTCTAACGATCTCAAACGCTTTAAACGGTTGACTTCTGGACATGCAATTATAATGGGAAGAAAAACTTTTGAGTCTATGCCAAAAGCGCTACCCAACCGTACCAATATTGTTTTAACCAACAAAAAAGGATTCAAAGCCGAAGGCGGAATTGTGGTGCACAGTATTGAAGCAGCCCTAGATTTAGTAAAAGAAGATACGCAACCCTTCATTATTGGCGGAGGTGAAATTTACCGTTTGTTTATGGATTTGTGTGACCGTATTGAATTAACACGGGTACATCACGATTTTGAGGCCGATGTATATTTCCCTGAAATTGACTTATCACAGTGGAAGGAGGTTGCATGTGAAGATGTCCCTGCAACTGATGATCAACCCTATAACTATTCATTCATTACCTACGAAAAACAATAATCATGCACGCATATTTATTTCCTGGACAAGGTGCTCAGTTTCCCGGAATGGGGAAAGATTTATTTGAAGCATCTGCTGAAGCTAAAGCGCTATTTGAAACTGCCAATGACATTTTAGGTTTTTCAATTACCGAAATCATGTTTGGCGAAGATGCAGAGGCATTAAAGCAAACACAGGTTACCCAACCAGCCATATTTCTTCACTCGGTTATCTTGAGCAAGGTAATGGGTGATCGTTTTTGTCCTGATGCAGTAGCAGGGCATTCGCTAGGAGAATTTTCAGCTTTAGTGGCTGCAAATGCTCTTTCTTTTGAGGATGGATTAAGTCTTGTACATCAACGCGCGTTAGCCATGCAGGCTGCCTGTGATGAAATTCCCGGCACTATGGCTGCGGTGCTCGGTTTAGAAGATGGAATTATTGAAACGGTTTGTGCGCAGACCTCTGGGGTAGTTGTTGCGGCAAACTATAATTGCCCCGGACAATTGGTGATCTCTGGAGAAGAAAAAGCCATTGCTGCTGCCTGTGAAGCGTTGAAAGAAGCTGGAGCACGTCGTGCTTTACCACTTCCGGTTGGGGGTGCTTTTCACTCTCCTTTAATGGAACCTGCAAAAACTAAACTTGCTGCCGCAATAGAAGCAACAGCTATCGCCTCGCCTGTTTGTCCAATTTATCAAAATGTACCGGCTAAGGGTGTAACTGATGCAGCGTCGATTAAAGAAAATCTCATTGCCCAACTCACTGCTCCTGTAAAATGGACACAAAGTGTACAACAGTTATTGAGCGACGGAGCATCGCAGTTTACCGAGGTTGGACCCGGGAAAGTACTTCAAGGTTTGGTAAAAAAAATCGATCGCTCTGCCGAGACAAACTCAGGAGCGATCGAGTAAAATTGTAGCAAGCAAGTATTATTGCTTGTATACCTTTCCATTTTTCATCACAAAACTGATGTTCTCCAAGGTGGTAATGTTGTCCAGCGCGTTCTCGTCAGAAGCAACAATATCAGCATAAAAACCTGGGGCTAATTGACCAAGGTCATTTTCAGCTTCCAATATTTTTGCATTGACAATTGTAGCTGATTGTAGCGCTTCGCTTGCAGGCATTCCTACAGCAGTCATAAAACCAAATTCTTTGGCATTGTCTCCATGGGGTGAAACACCAGAATCAGTTCCAAATGCAATTGGAACCCCCATTTTATATGCTTTTGCAAAGGTTTGCTGTATTTGTGCTCCTATGGCGATTGCTTTAGGAACTATGATAGCAGGATAGAAGCCCGGAATCTTTGCCTTTTCAGCAACAAATTTCCCTGCACTTATGGTTGGAACCAAGAAGGCATTTTTTTGGATCATGAGTTTCATGGTCTTTTCTTCAATTAAGGTACCGTGTTCAATTGTCTTTACCCCATTGGCTACTGCTCTATACATGCCCTCATCACCGTGCGCATGCGCAGCTACCTGCATACCATAATCTTTGGCCGTACTGGTTATTGCTTTGATTTCTTGTTCTGTAAACTGTGGGTTCTGACCGCTTTTGGCTACGCTTAAAACTCCACCAGTGGCGGTAATCTTGATCCAGTCAGCACCGTTTTTATAGCGTTGTCTCACTGCTTTTCTTGCATCAGCAGGAGAATTTACTACGCCTTCTTTTGGTCCGGGATCTCCCATCAATTCGTCTTTGTTTCCGTTGGTTGGGTCTCCGTGTCCCCCTGTAGAAGAAATTGTTTTTCCAGCAGTGTAGAGTCTTGGACCAGGTACTTTTCCAGCAGCAATGGCTTTTCGCAAGGAAATATTTACACCTGAGCCCCCAAGATCACGAACAGTAGTGAATCCTGCCATAAGTGTTCTACGGGCATATTTTGCGGCATCAAAGGCTACGTCAGCATCGTTTAAACGATAGCGATCTAAATAACGTGAGGGATTACTCTCCCCTTCAATATGTACATGCATATCAATAAAGCCAGGATATACTGTTTTGCTTTTTAAGTCTATAGCAACAGCGTCCTCTGTTGGTGCGAGGTACCCTTTCTTGACATCTGTTATTCTCTCCCCCTCAACTATGAGGGTCATTTCACTTTTTACTTTTCCTGTTTTACTGTCAAAAATTTTACCGCAGTGCAAATAGGTAGTTTGAGCAAAAAGGCTCACTGAAAATAAGCAGCTCAACAAAAAACTTATTTTTTTCATAATCATAATTGTTTTGCATCAAGATAGAACTTTTCTAATGTATTTTTGAACTTTAAAAAAAATCTCTTGAAAAAAAAGGTCTTGTGGGTTGTTGCCCGATTATTCCCTTCCATTTTTGTTCGTAAGGCCTATCAGTACCTCACTACACCAATGCGGTATAAGATACGGCCACACGAAATTGCTGTTTTAGAAAAAGCAACACAAGAAAGTATCAAATTCAATAATTTTGACATTCAACTTTACAGTTGGGGAACCGGAAGTACTACTGTTTTACTGGTTCACGGTTGGGAAGGGCACGCAGGAAATTTTGCAGATTTGGTTCCTTACCTGCTCGAAAAAAACTTTAAAGTGATTGCTTTTGACGGACCATCGCACGGAGCAAGTAGCAAAGGAAGTACTTCTTCTTTTGAGTTTACAGATTTAGTTACTGCTTTGGTGAAAAAATTTAAACCCCAACACCTCGTAAGCCACTCTTTTGGTAGTGTTGCTTCTTTAATTTCTATGGGGAGTCATCCAGAACTTGAACTAAAAAAATATGTTGGGGTAACTGTTCCTAATAAACTACGCGAACGTTTAGAGGAAATTGCCAGTTCTCTCGGTTTACCTTATGTTGTGGTGACTCGTTTAATTGAAAAAATTGAAGCAAATCACGCCATTAAGGTCGACGAAGTGAATGTTCAAGATTTTGCACCTAGATCCTCTTTTCAGCATGCGTTATTACTTCACGATGTGAATGACCGTGTTCTCCCTGTAGAACGCTCAAAAGAAGTTGCCCAGCAATGGCCAGTTGCAACCTTCGAGGCGGTAGAGAATACAGGACACTACCGTATTCTTCGGACTCCTGAAGTGTTAGCTCGAATTGTAGATTTTCTTTCAGACTAAGACAAGAAGGCCAATACTTTTTCGGCGATAAATTCGATTTGTTCTATCGTAAGCTCAGAATGCATGGGTAGAGAAATAACTTCTTCCACCAATTGATTGGTTACTGGAAATAATGATTCATCGGTATTGGGTTGTGCATAGGCTTTTTGGCGGTGTAAAGGCACGGGATAATACACCCCACAAGGGATTCCATTTTCGTTTAAAAAGTCTACCAATGCATCGCGGTCACGGTCAATGATGCGTAAGGTATATTGATGAAAAACATGCGAGGAACAGTCTGCTTCACGATAGGGAGTAACGATGTTTGGATGTTCACCTAATAATTGTGTGTAACGAATTGCAGCTTCTTTGCGTCGCTCGTTATAGTAGTCGAGGTATTTTAACTTCACGTTCAAAATTGCCGCCTGCATGGCATCTAGTCGTGAGTTTACTCCTACTACATCGTGATAATACCGCTTGTACATACCGTGATTGACAATCCCGCGAATAAAATGAGCTAAGTCATCATCATTAGTGAAGATTGCACCTCCATCGCCATAGGCGCCTAAATTTTTTGAGGGGAAAAAAGAAGTAGCCGCAACATGACCTAGTGTTCCCGTTTTAGCCTTAGAACCATCTTTAAAGGTATAGGTCGCTCCTATTCCTTGTGCGTTGTCCTCAACAACATAAAGGTTGTGTTTTTCTGCAATTGCGTTAATGGCTTCCATATCGGCTGTTTGACCAAATAAATGCACCGGTATAATGGCTTTTGTTTTTGGTGTAATTGCCGCCTCTATGGCTTTGGGATCTATGTTAAAGGTTTTAGGATCTACGTCTATCAATACTGGGGTTAGTCGCAGTAGCGAGATTACTTCTACTGTAGCCGCAAAGGTAAAATCGGCTGTAATCACTTCATCTCCTGGTTCAAGCTTTAATCCCATTAAAGCGATTTGCAACGCATCGGTTCCATTTGCACATGGAATAACGTGTTTTACTCCTAAATACTGTTCTAAGTTGGCTTGAAATTGCTTAACGGCTGGACCGTTAATAAAAGCAGTACTTTCAATAACATCGTTTAATGCAGATTGCACTTCGTCAGCAATCTGATTGTATTGACTTTTTAAGTCAACCATTCGGATGGGATCCATGTATCAATTTTTTACAAAGTTAAGAAAAGCACTAAAGCTTTACGAATAAAGTGTAGTGAAGTAGTATTAATTGACTTTGTGAAAAATATCCTCTTGTACGCACCAAAAGCACCACCAATGCAAAGAAATCTATTTTGGCGACTAGTATAAATGCATCCCCTAAGAAACAGAAAATGAAAAGTAGCGTAATTTATCCTTAAATTCGCGGTACAATATGTTATAAAACGTAATTTACGTTATTGAAACTATGAGTTATATGAAATCCTATTTTTTCTTTTTTCTGACTTTGTTTTTTGCAAACCTTCATTACGGACAAGAAGGACCAACCAATATCATTCTTATGATAGGAGATGGAACTGGTTTGTCTCAAATTACTGCGGGGATGTATGCAAACGGGAATAAAACGCACTTGGAATCATTTCCCGTAATAGGATTATCGAAAACCCATTCTTCTAATGCTTTAGTAACAGATTCTGCTGCTAGCGGAACAGCGATGGCCTGCGGTGTTAAAACACTAAATGGTGTTGTTGGAATTAGCATGTCTAATGAATACCGATCGTCAATCTTAGAGTTGAGCAAAGAAAAAGACTACAAAACTGGCTTAATTGCCACTTCTAGTATTGTTCATGCTACGCCCGCCTCATTCTATGCTAATGTAATTTCACGCAAACAATATGAAGACATTGCTTTCCAGTTTAGTATTAGTGAAGTGGATTACTTTATTGCGGGAGGCAAAAAGCATTTCAACCGCCGTTCAGACCGACGTAATCTTTTGAAAGAGATGACGGACTGGGAATTTGCCAACAATCTCAAGGGTTTTGATGCCTCTATGAATAGTCGTGTGGGGTACTTTACAAACGACGATGAACCATTACCGATTAGAGAAGGAAGAAAACCAAGCCTTCAAGCTGCTACTGCTAGCATGCTTAAAAAATTAAATAATGATGAGGGTGCTTTCTTTTTGATGATTGAAGGATCTCAAATTGACTGGGGAGGACATGCAAACGACCTAGGGTACATCACTACTGAGTTCATTGATTTTGACAAAGCCATTGGAGAAATGGTTCAGTTTGTAGAAAAGCATCCCAATACGTTGTTAATAGTAACTGCAGATCACGAAACGGGTGGTTTAGGATTATCGGCAGGTAATGTAAAAAACTTCACACCAAAAGGAGGTTT
>WTJU01000007.1:7577-10767 GCA_011526285.1 Candidatus Arcticimaribacter sp. | reverse complement strand
GCCCAAAGGCAGTCGATACTAATTTTGAATTCAGTCACATTGGAGGATTTTGAGCAAGGCAATGAAAATGTTCACCTAAAGTTTAATGCTTTTGAAACCAGCTGCAAGAAGCTTTTTATTGCAACCAATGGGTTTTCTTCTACATTACTAGAGGAAGACATTTCACCCAACCGAGCGCAAGTGCTAATTACTGCTCCAATTCCAAACCTCCCCATAGAAGGCACCTTTCACCTAGACAGAGGATACTATTATTTTAGAAACATAGACAACCGTATTTTACTGGGTGGCGGACGTAATTTGGATTTTAAAACTGAACAAACCGCCAGCTTTGGCCTTAACACTAAAATTCAAAACGAATTGGAACGACTGCTAAGTGAAGTTATTTTAAGCGGTCAAGAATACACCATAGCGCAACGGTGGACAGGGATTTTAGGCCTCGGAAAGAAAAAGAAAAGCATTGTAAAAGCGGTAAGCGAAGACGTTTATTGCGGGATTCGGCTGGGAGGAATGGGCGTTGCCATTGGGTGCTCTATCGGGAATCAGCTGGCTGATATTTCACTAAAATAATAAAGGAAAAGCAATAACTATGCACTAAACCACGGGTGTTTTCCTAACAAATTACGCGGTGTAGGTTGCTTGTTTTCAATGTAATACTTCAATCCTATTAAAACACTTTTTAAGTACTCTTTGAGCTTTGGTTTTAGCTTAAGTGGAACAAGTAAAGGATACAATAGTTTTAACCAAAATGAGTTGGCTTTTGGTTCTATTTCAATTCGAACTTCGGTTTGCTTTTCGTGCTCATGAACCCACCAAGTTACTTTTGCTATGGGTTTTTCTTTTCAATGGATAATTAGGGTAAAACGCGCTTCATTCCACGCAATAAAAACCCTTTTGTACGTCAAACCGTTAAGGTAAACCAGCACATCGATCTTTTCTTCTAAATCATTCCAACGCAAGGGCGTATTCTCTTTACAAAAAGGGTGAAATAATTCTAAGTGGGAAGGTTGTTTGAGGCAATCCCAAACCGTTTCCTTTGCGCAAGCAATCACTACTGTTTCTTGAATTTTAGCCATTGCTGTATTCTTTTAGTAAATGGTGAAAACCATATACTTGATGAAGAATTGCCCCCATAAATGTTAGGACAATTGTCTTTTGAGCAATAACCTGCAACATAAGATCTGCTTCACTGTATGCTTTACCCGGACCAATTTGTGGCCCAAAAAAGATGATTCTCAAATACACAAACAGCACAACACAAAAAGCGACATAGCCCAAGACATAATTATTACTTAAATTCTGAGAATGATATACGGTTAGGCTGTGAAGAATGCAAAGGAAGAAAAGCGTTAGAAAAGCATAGTTGGCAAAAAACACATGTGCGCCAAAATGCAAATCATGGGGAACCAACCCAACCCCAGCATAGAGAATACCCGCCAAAAGCCCTACAGGTTTGGTTATTTTGGCGAGTTTTTGAGCCTTAGCAGTATCGTTTAACTTTAAAAACACCTCTTTGAATTGGGTGTAGAAAAGCATCAGCGTTACCCCAATTAGAATCAAACTTCCATTAAAAAGAAGCATGGAAGGGGTGTTGTCTTCTTGAGCGATTGCCGGATTGGTTTCGTCGGTATTTGTTTTCAAGCTTCCTAGTTCACTCAAGAAATTATGGGTGAAAGAATAATATTCAGACGCATAGCCTATAGTTTCTTTTTGCGAGCCGGGGTAAAGTAGTGCAGCAAAAACACAGCAAGAAAAGAACAATACAATTGAATATACCGGAAGGGTCGTTAAGTAGAATTTTACCTGTTTCATGGGCTAAAAATTAGTGTACAGTTTTTCATTAACTGCATTAAAATCATTCCAGAACAGACAAAACGAAAGCGGTAAGCAGCGTTGTTCAGCAAAGGTTAAGATGGTAAAGAGGCATACACAAGAAACAAAGCGAGGTAAACCAAAAGATAGATGCGATACTGATTGCGTAGTTTAAGGTAATCGGGGTTTTCTGGGTAAAGGTTCGAAAACAAACCAACCAATTCTCTTTTAAAGAGCGGTTTGATGTTGATTTTCCAATCCTCCGTTTGGTAGACTAATTTTCTAAACTTACTTCTAAAGTAAGTACTTGGGATTCCCCAAACCAACAAAAGGACAAAGAAGACCGTTTTCATATATCGTGTTAAATCAGTAAGCCCTATAAAATTAAACTGTATTTTAGAAAAACCATAAAAGAAGTGCAATAAACCATGGCATCAACCCTTTTTGTAAAAGCTCCGGGTAGAATTTGTTTCTTTGGTGACCACCAAGATTATTTGGGACTCCCTGTTATTGCAGGCACCATAGACCGGTATATCTATATGGAAGCAAAACCAATAGATGCCGCCATGCTTAAAATTGATTTACTGGATCAATCAGCAAGCGAACAAATTAACCTCAATGAAACCATTACTACCCTTGCTCCAAGAGATTATTTTCGTTCAGCATTAGGGGTACTGGCCGGAGAGGGGATCACCATTAGCAACGGGCATCACATCAAGATTTGGGGAGATATTCCCATTCAAGCGGGGGTGTCTAGTTCTTCTGCTTTAGTGGTAGCATGGATTCGGTTACTCTTGAAAATAGCTGTCCCAAACACCTCTTTTTCAAACGAGAAAATAGCCCATTGGAGCTATACCGCAGAAGTAGTAGCGTTTAATGAACCAGGCGGATTAATGGATCAATTCACCATTGCGTTGGGAGGACTCTTGTTTATTGACACTAAAACGGGCGATTACCAACGCCTCAACATGCAATGGGACAGCCTTGTAGTTGTCGATTCTGGCATTCAAAAAAACACTCTTGGTGTATTGTCGCACCTTAAGACCAATGCACTTGAAGCTTTAGCCATTGTCAAAGAAAAAGACCCCTCTTTTGCCTTTGAAAAAGCAACTGCTCAAGACTATAATCGCACTAAAAATGAAGTGCCAAAAGACCTATTGCCCTATTGGTATGCAGCGATCCACAACCATCTTGTCACACAGAGCGCTTTGGAAGAATTTACCGCTTCATCACCCAAATTAGCCCGTATTGAAGATTTAATGAACGCACATCAAAGCATCCTACAAAACGACTTAAAAAATACGCCAAAAGCAATGCTAGAAATGATGGAGACTGCAGCACAAAATGGAGCAAATGGGATAAAAATTATCGGTTCTGGAGG
>WTJU01000007.1:2143-7477 GCA_011526285.1 Candidatus Arcticimaribacter sp. | reverse complement strand
TGGCCTAGAATTGGAACAGTTCTGACAGCGAATTAGTTAAAAATCACCTACTTCTTCTTCCGTTAGAGGCATAGAAATAGTACCTTGTCTTGGCATTAACCCGTAAAAAGGAAAGCAAAATGATACGACGAAAATTTATACAATCGGCTAGCCTTGGTGCAGCTGCATTGGCCAGTTTGGGCTTTAAAGATTTAAATCTACCCCCTACAAGAACACAAGGGGCAAACTATATGGGCGGATTTAGCGCTCCTGCCAAAGCAAACCTTCGTGCTGCTTTCATTGGGTTGGGCTACCGCGGGAACGATCATTTACGCAATTTTGCTTCGCTCCCCGGAACAGAAGTGGTGGGCTTGTGCGACTTATACCAAGAACACATTGATGAAAAGTTAGCAACCTTAAACCAGCTTAAACCTAAACTTGAACTAAATACGGTAAAAACCTATTGGGGAGATGATCAAGCTTGGCGAAAAATGCTAGAAGAAGTGCAACCAGACTTGGTTTTTATCTCGACCAATTGGGCGAATCACGCCCCTATGGCCATTGGTTGTATGGAAAAAGGAGCACATGCCTTTGTTGAGGTGCCTTTGGCCACAAGTTTAGAAGACTTGTGGGCGATTGTAGACACTTCAGAAAAAACCCAACGACATTGCATGATGATGGAAAATGTAAACTATGGCCGCGATGAGTTGTTGTTTTTAAACCTGTGTAGACAAGGCTATATTGGAGAATTACTCCATGCTGAGGCGGCCTACATTCACGAACTGCGGTGGCAAATGAAAGAAGAAGAAAGAGGAACGGGTTCATGGAGAACCTATCATTATGCCCATGGGAAAGGGAATCTATACCCCACCCACGGTCTAGGGCCGGTGGCGCAATACATGAACCTTGCTCGGACAGATGATACCTTTAAAAAACTGGTTTCTTTTTCAAGTCCAGCTAAAGGCAGACAGCTGCATGCTCAAGAAAATTTCCCAGCAGATCACAAATGGAATCAACTTGAATTTTTAAATGGAGACATCAATACCTCTATTGTAAAAACAGAATTAGGACGAAGCATCATGATTCAATGGGATGAAACCAGTCCGAGACCTTATACCCGTCACAATTTAATTCAAGGAACCCTAGGCACCTTGGCAGGATTTCCAACACGAGTAGCCAAAGAAGGAGGGGTAGAAGGCATTACCAAAGACCATCACCGCTGGGTTCAAGGCGAGAATTTAGCAGCACTTTATGAGAAATATGACCACCCCCTTTATAAAAAACTAAACGCATCTACCCAAAACTCTGGGCATGGAGGCATGGACGGAATCATGATGTACCGCATTGTTGAATGCCTGCAAAAAGGGCTGCCTCTAGACCAAAACGTTTACGAAGGCGCACTTTGGAGTGCTGTAGGTCCGTTAAGTGCGGCATCTATAGAAAACGACGGAATGCCACAAGATTTCCCCGATTTTACTCGCGGTAATTGGAAAACAACTGCTCCCCTGAAAATTATAGACTAAGGAAAGTTTTAGGTGAGTAAGTTCCCTTCTTCATCCCAAACAGCCGTCTCATTTCTTTTTTCTTGATCCACGCATTTTTCAATCCATGCAGGGTCATAAGCAAGTCCCATTTCGTCTAAAACATCTTGGGGAACACCATCCCAAACATGCGGCGTGTTTCCGCGGTAATCCAGCTCTTTAATCCCTACTGCAGAGGTAAAATAGCCCGTCAATACAAGGTTGCGCATTAAAGCGAAAAACTGGATTTCTTGAGGTTGTTCGTCTACGCCTTCAAGCGGAAAGGCCATGGTATCGAGCAAGCTTTTTTGTGCCTCTTCCGTGAGAGAAATAAAATCTTTTCCAAAAGTTCGGTTAGCCTTCGCATTTAGCGCCATGAGTCCTCCACGCATTGGCAGTTGAAAAGGCGGATAGTCTACCATCATAAACGCTATGAAAGGCACCACTCCTGCTTCTGTAACAGTTCCTGCTTCGTTAGGGGGTAAAATTAAATTGGCTAGACAATCTACGAGCGAGCGTTCTTCCTCAGCGAAAAAGGAGGTTTGTAAAAGCTCTTGATCTACTGCGGCTTCTTTGGCATTTCTTCCATACTGATAGTCCCATATTTTTTGAGATACTTGTTCTGCGGGTTCCCCACAGCTTTCAAGCAATAAGCCTCCTGCAACAGACCCCAGTAAGATGGATTTTATACTTTCCCTTCTATCCATGGTTAAATGTTTTGTTTTTTCAATTCCTGAATGATGTATTCTGACGTTCGCCACGCTAAGGCTAAAATTGTCCAAGTGGGGTTTTTGTCGGCTTGCGACACAAAAGGTCCTGCATCCACAATAAAAACATTGTCAGCGTCATGCAGTTGCTCAAACGCATTGACCACCGAATTTTTTGGGTCATTCCCCATGCGGGTAGTTCCTACTTCGTGTATAATTCTTCCGGGATTGTGGAGACCATAATTGCGGTCTGCACCGGGTTTATCCCCTAACAAAATTCCACCCATATTGGTCAATATTTCCTCAAAGGTGTCGTGCATGTGTTTGGCTTGCTTCTTCTCAAAGTCTGACCATTTGTAATGAAAACGCAAGACAGGGATTCCAAATTCATCAACCGTAGTAGGGTCAATTTCGCAATAATTGTCTTTGCGGGCAATTGCTTCGCCACGACCTGAAATTCCCACTACTGCACCATAAAATTTCTTAACATCTTCGCGGAGACTATTGCCATAGCCCCCTACTTTTTCCCCCAGGTACTTGTTCAGCCCATTGGGGTCAAAGCCCGTTCCATAGCTTGGCATACCCATGCCGCCCCATTGTTCGAGGTGATAGCCTCGTGGGAAATCAAGGTTTTTGTTGTCTAGCCACCAAGGCGAATACACGTGCATACCGCCAACACCGTCTTCATTGTAGCGTTTTCGGTTCATAAGTGCAGGGACAAAGGCCATACGATCGGCTCCTGTTGAGTCATGGAGGTATTTTCCCACCAAGTCACTACTGTTCCCTAGTCCGTTGGGGTGTTGTGCGCTTTTAGAATTTAAAAGAATACGGGCAGAGCTACAGGCAGAAGCAGCAAGCACTACCACCTTTCCTTTTAGGGCATATTCTCTACGGTCTTCTTTGTTGATGTAGGCTACACCGGTTGCTTTTCCCTCTTCGTTGGTCAATACTTCTTTTACCATAGCGTTGGTGAAGAGGTCAACTTGCCCTTTTCCTTTCTGTGCAGGAAAAATCAAGCAAGAGCCCGAAGAAAAATCAGCATAAACAGCGCATGATCGAGAACATTGATTGCAATAGAAACACACCCCACGATCTTGGTTGATGCGTTTGGTTAAAACCGACAATCGGGAAGGAATAACGGTAACGTTAGATTTTTTTGCTCCTTCGATATATAAAAGTTCATGCAGTCGCGGTTTTGGCGGAGGCAAGAAAAACCCATCGGGTTCGTTGGGAAGGTTTTCTTTGGTGCCAAAAACCCCAATTAATTTATCTACTTTGTCGTAATAAGGCTTTATATCGTCATAACCAATAGGCCAGTTTTCTCCCAAACCATCTCGGTCTTTTCCTTTAAAATCTCTCGGTCCAAAACGCAGGGAAATTCTTCCCCAATGGTTGGTTCTCCCGCCCAGCATGCGCGAACGAAACCAATCGAATTGCGTACCGTCTACACGATTGTAAGGTTCTCCTTCAATTTCCCACCCGCCATAGGCCATATCGTATTCTCCAAAAACACGTTTTGTTCCTGCGCCTCTGCGGGGCGACTCATAAGGCCATTTTAGTTGGGTTTGCTGTGCGGGGTCTGCGGGGTCAAAAAAAGGACCCGCCTCCACAACAGCTACTTTCAGTCCTTCATCGGCCAGAATTTTTGTGGCCATACCACCACCAGCACCTGAGCCAACGATTACTACATCATAGACCGTACTGTTTTCAATGATTTGCATGCTTCGGTTTTTATGAAATTTAGCAAATTTTTTAGGAAAATCTAGGGCGGGAGAAATCCCAAAAACGGTAAAAAGACAAAAAAGGAAAGCAGAGAGCGCTCTCTTGGCGTGAATTTATCCTACTATAATGGTTGTTTCTTCGCTGGTTGAGTTGTTGAATTCATCAAAATAAAAATCAACACGACCAAGATATAATCCGTAGCATCCCACTTGATTGACGAGCATGTTTTTATTGGCACTATTTTTCACTACGGTAGGCTTAGGCAAGAAGGTGTGGGTGTGCCCCCCAATAATTAAATCGATGTCTTTGGTGGCCTTTGCCAAATTGAGATCGGAGATTGTTTCTGGGTTTCGTCTGTAAAAATACCCTAGGTGAGAGAGGCAAATAACTAGATCGCAATGCTGCCTTTCTTTTAGCTCTCGCGTGATGTCTTGTGCAATTTCAATGGGGTCTAAGTACTTGGTTTCTTTAAAATTCTTTTTGTTAACGAGTCCTTCTAGTTCAATTCCTAGACCAAAAACACCAATTTTGATGCCCTCTTTTACAATAATCTTGTAGGGCTTTACATGGGTGTCTAAAACGGTATTTTTAAAATCGTAATTGGCAGAAATGATATCGAATTTCGCATGTGGTAACTGTTTATACAAACCTTCAATACCATTGTCAAAATCATGATTACCAAGGGTTGCAACGTCATACTTTAAAGTACTCATTAAACGGAACTCTAGCTCCCCGCCATAGTAATTGAAGTAGGGGGTTCCTTGAAAAATATCACCGGCATCCAACAATAAGGTATTGGGGTTTTCTTTGCGAATTTGATCTATTAGAGAAGCTCTTCTGGCGATCCCGCCTTTGTTCGCATTTCTGTGGTGGTTTGGGCCAAAAGGGTCTATATGGCTGTGGGTGTCATTGGTGTGTAGGATAGTAATTTGCCGCAATTTTTTATCAGAAAAAGCGGTTAGACTACCCCCACTTAAAAGGGCAAGGGGCGCAGCACCACTAATTTTTTTAACAAAGGATCTTCTTTTCATTTCTTCACAATTACACGGTCATCTAATGTTGCTTCAAGGAGGTCAACCTTGGTAAAATAGTCTAGAATTGCATTCCGAACTTTGTAATTTAGTCCTACCAAGGCTTCTGGTGCAGCAAAGAAATCCATTCCATCGCCACCATTTTGCAAGTAATCGTTGGTTAAGACGAAATACGATTGATTTTCATCAAAAGGTTTTCCATTGATGTTGACGCTGTATTCATTCTCAGAAATTACGATTTGCACATTTTTTGAAAGCGGATGCGGCCGTTGTTTTTCGATAAAATAATCAAACAACGCTTTCACTTTTTTACCTGAAAGTTTTGTGACCACCAAGTCATTTTCAAAAGGCATAAGCGAAAACGCATTTTGAACG
>WTJU01000007.1:0-2043 GCA_011526285.1 Candidatus Arcticimaribacter sp. | reverse complement strand
ACAATTTCATCAATTGATTTTTTACTCGGAAGAACAGAATCTATTTCGATGCGTTTCCCTGTGACTTTACTTACTTGTAGGTTTGGGGAACCACAAGAAATGAGGAGAAGAAGTTGAAAGGAGATTACAATTTGTTTCACCTCTTGAAAGTACATTTTTATTGCGTAAATACCGTAAAGCAATAGTTAAAATTAAACCCATTCTGTTTTAAGTAGTTCCCGGTATTTGATGGGATTAAGTTTGTTTAAAAAAGCGTTAAACGGTTCACTTATTATAATGCTTAGCGGCAAATTAAATCACTTAATTTTCTATCTTTCCCCACAGATTAAAACGCTCAAAATTTGTTGTTTGAGTGGATAAACAAAACATGACCAACAGAATACCCAAACGAATTCGATTTTCTACTCTACTGCTTTTGCAGTTTATTTTTTTGAGTGTTGGCATGGAATGTTGGGCACAAGACACTTTAGTTTTTGGGAAACCAGCACCGCAGTTACAACAGCAAAGTCATGATTTTGTAGGTCAAATTTTTTCTCCCGAGGGGGAAGCTTTGGAGGGAATAAATCTATTTTTCCCCGCACTAAACAAAGGTACAGTAACCAATAGAGCAGGGCGATTTTCCATTCGCTTAGCGGCAGGGAATCACCTTTTGCGCATTGAGGGGTTGGGTTTTGAAACCCTTCAAGTTCAGTTGGAACTCTACCAAGACGCTCAGCACAACTTTACTTTAACAGAACAGGCAGAAGAACTGGATGAGGTTGTGGTTCGCAACCAAGAAAATGAAAATGTAGAGAGTGAAATGCTTGGGAAAAGTAGCCTCTCCTTGCTAGAGACCAAAAACATTCCCTTGGTTCTTGGGGAGTTAAACATTTTAAAAGCGGCGACCATTTTACCGGGGATCTCTTCTGCCGGAGAGGCAGCCACAGGTTTTAATGTTAGGGGAGGAAAGGCCGATCAAAATTTAATGCTGCTCAATGAAGCGATTATTGTCAACCCAAATCACTTTTTTGGAATTTTTCAAGCATTGAACCCCTTTGCCATCAACCGACTCAATGTCTACAAGGGGAATATTCCTATACAGTATGAAGGCCGAACATCATCAGTCTTTGAGTTGTCTACCAAGTCTCCCAATCAAGAAGAATTTCAAGCGGAGGTCTCTTTAGGACCCATTACAGCCAATGCATTAATAGAAACCCCTGTTGTAAAGAATAGATCAGGAATTATGTTCGGTGCACGATCAGCCCATTCTGACTGGGTGTTGCGCTCCCTCAAAGATCCTAAATTGAATAAAAGTTCGGCCCGTTTTCATGATGTGGTGTTGGTTTATGAAGATCGCCTAAGTGAGAAAGACAAAGTTTTAGCCACTGCTTACCACAGTGAAGATCAGTTTAGCATTACTTCTGATTCGCTTTACCATTATACCAATACCGTTGCGGCGGTCAATTGGAAACATCAGTTCAATGAAAAGAACAATGCTAGTTTTGTTTTGAGCCACAGCGACTATGCTTTTTCCATAAACTATGACGGTGGGGTGAGCAACAATTTTAAAAGTGCCTTTGAACTTCAAATAGATGCTGCACGCTTAAAATTAAACAGTAAGCTAGGTGCAAAACACAACCTTACCTATGGGGCAAACCTAATGCGTTATACCATTGCTCCCGGTGCAATGCGCCCTTTAGATTCTAATAGCCTTATTCGGGAAGAAGAACTTCAAACTGAAGTTGCCCTAGAGGGTAGTCTTTATGTGGCAGATAGGATGGAGATTGGTGAGAATTTTGTGCTTAATGTAGGGGCACAACTGGCGGTGTATTCTGCACTTGGGCCTGCCCTTCAACGCAATTATTTACCTGATTTACCCAAGAGTGACCTCAGTGTAACAGCTGTGCAAACCTTTGAAGCCAATCAAGGCTATGCCCAAAGTGTATACCCTAATTATCGTCTTTCTGGGCGCTATAAAATCAGTGCGAATACCGCAATTAAGTTTGCTGCCATTAGTATTTACCAATTCATTCACAGCTTAAGCAATAATACCACAGCATCTCC
>WTJU01000068.1:32574-37638 GCA_011526285.1 Candidatus Arcticimaribacter sp. | reverse complement strand
TATGGGAGAATGCATCAGCTCTACTGCCACTGCAACTACATCTTCTACTGCTACATACCCAGTACTACCGGGGGTATAAAAGCGCAACCCTTTTTTGATTTGTAATACCAACTGTTCAAGTGGACCGTTGGGCATACCTGTACCCAAAATTACACCGGGATTTACAATTGCTACTGCAACACCCTCCTGTGCAGCACGCCAAACTTCAAGTTCTGCTCCATATTTTGAGTAAGCATAAGGTGTCTTTTCTTCCGCAGGATTCCAGGGAGTTTCTTCATCAATTTTAGCTGAATTGGTTTGACTTCCCAACGCAGCAATTGAACTAATATACACCAGCTTTTCAATTTTGTTTTCAATACAAAGATTCGCTAAATCTGCAGTTCCTTGCTGATTTACTTTTTGTAAGTAAGCCTTTTTGTAATAGGCCATAGAAACATATGCAGCACAGTGATATACCTTTTTAATCCCCTCAAAAGCTGCGGTCAATTCTGGTAAACTACACAGATCGGCTTCACGGAAAATTAAGCGATCAAAAAGTTCTGCTTTGTTTTGGGCTATAAAAAATTCACGAAGGGCTTCTTTCTTTTTTTCACGACGATAGAGTGCAACTACATTTTCTTCCTTTTCCAATAGGGCTAAACAAAGATGTGCCCCTACCAAGCCTGTGGCTCCTGTGACTAAAATCATGCGTTAAAAGTACTGTTTTTTCCCATTGTCTTTTTCCATTCAAAGGAGAAATCTATCTTTGCGCTTTAGCACACAAACAATGAGAAATGCCTTCGTAGAAGAACTGGAGTGGAGGGGAATGTTACACGACATAATGCCCGAAACAGAACATCATTTAAACCAAGGTCCAACTGCGGGTTACATTGGTTTTGACCCAACAGCCGACTCCCTACACATTGGTAGTTTGGTGCAAATATTAATCCTTATGCATTTTCAACGTGCAGGTCACCAACCCATTGCTTTGGTTGGAGGGGCTACGGGAATGATTGGAGATCCATCTGGAAAATCAGACGAACGAAATCTATTGGACGCAGAAACCTTGACAGCCAATGTAAACGGTATCAAAGCACAACTAGCACGCTTTTTAGATTTTTCCTCAGCCGCTGAGAACCCAGCTCAACTGGTCAATAATTTTGATTGGATGAAAGACTACACGCTAATTGATTTTTCGCGCGATATCGGAAAACACATCACAGTAAACTATATGATGGCGAAAGATTCGGTGAAAAAGCGTTTGGGATCTGAATCACAAGTTGGTATGTCTTTTACAGAGTTTACCTACCAGCTATTGCAGGGGTATGACTTTCTCCACTTATATAAAAATCACAATTGCACGCTGCAAATGGGAGGAAGTGATCAATGGGGGAACATTACCACCGGTACTGAACTTGTTAGAAGAAAAGCAGCCGGTAAAGCCTATGCCATTACTTGTCCATTAATCACAAAAGCAGACGGAACGAAGTTTGGAAAAACAGAAGGTGGGAATATTTGGTTGGATAAAGCGCGAACATCACCCTACAAATTCTATCAATATTGGTTAAATGCTTCTGATGAGGATGCCGAGAATTACATTAAGATTTTCACCTTTCTAAGTCGTGAAGAAATAGCGGCTTTAACCGAAGAGCATCGCGCAAACCCACACCTGCGTTTATTGCAAAAGCGCATAGCGGAAGAGGTAACACTACTCGTACATTCTAAAGAAGACTTAGAGAATGCCCAACGCGCCTCTCAAATCTTGTTTGGAAAATCAACCTCAGAAGATTTAATGCAGTTAGATGAAGCTACTTTTTTAGATGTTTTTGAAGGTGTACCACAAGCCCAACTTTCTAAAACGCTTCTCGAAGAAGGACTGGATATTATCGCTGCACTTGCAGGAGAAGGAGGCTTTCTAAAGTCGAATGGTGAAGCAAGAAGAGCCCTAAAAGAAAACTCTATTGCAGTTAATAAAGCAAAAGTAAACGACAGCAAAAAAATAACTTCCACCGACTTAATTAATGAGCGGTATGTCTTGCTACAACGCGGAAAAAAGAGCTACTTTATTCTCGCTTTTAGTTAATACACCATTAGGTTACACCCTCGAATATCGCTGGCGTCTAATCGTCCCAAAACTTCAAAAGAACCGTCGGGGTAGACTTTTCCTAAATCATCTGTTGCAATAAAGGCACACGATTCCTGATTGGCAAGATCAATAATACTTAGTCGACCAATTTTACCTTCTGGCGCTGGGCTTAGCGGATCGTTTATATCGCTAGCACTCACTTTCATCCACGGAGGGCAGTAAAAAAGACCATTCCCTTTTGAATAGGCTTGTGAGAGTAACTCTGTCATGCCGTATTCACTATGCACAGAACTCACCTTAAATCCGTTTTGTAATTGACGGTGCAGTTCCTCTCTTATGAGTTCCTTTCTCCGTCCTTTCATGCCTCCAGTTTCCATAACAACGGTGTGCTTTAAAGCCATTGGGAACTGTTCAGCAAAATCTAGTAGTGCAAAAGAAACACCTAACAAGAGAGTAGATTGTTCAGCTTTCTCTAATTCAACAAGTTGTTCATTTAATGCCTTGTAATTATCGAGGTAAAAGCCACTTGCGGGGTGCTCACTGGCTTGAATTAAATCCTCCATCATATAGATCAAAGAAGATCCTTCTCGCTCTAAATAAGATGGTAGTAAGGCTAGAATAGCCCAATCCTTTACCTTGCCATAGTGTAACTTAAAACCCAACCGAAAACTTTTCTGGTAGAGCGAAAGATCTTGAATAAAATGTTTTGATGTTCCTTGGCCGCTAGTTGAACTAGAACTAAAAAAAAGTTCAGGTTCATTATGAACCGAACGAACCTTATGCGATTTAAAAAACTGTATTGGGAGGTAAGGAATAGCATTAATACATTGAACATCTACCGGAGAAACATGGAGTAAATCACAGTAAGAACGATACACAGGATTTTCTTCATACTGAAATTGAAACGTCGCTAAACACACAGAATTAAAGTCTTCTGCGCTACAGATTTGTTCAGGAGAAAACACGGGTTGTTGCATGCAGTAAAAGTATTAAATAAATGAGTGAAAATTTGTCAGTTATTTACGGGTGTACGCAAACTTCTAATTTTAAATCATCGTTAACTTACTGTTTATTTATTGCGGAAAATCTAACCGACAAAGGATATTTAGTACATTTGAGATAATAAGCGTCTACTCAATGAGAAAAAGCAAAATAAAAATCCTACTTGTTGATGATGAACCAGATATACTGGAGATTTTAGAATTTAACCTATCCAACGAAGGCTATCAAATCTTTACCGCTGAAAACGGAAAAGAGGCGCTAGCCCTAGCAGATCAACACCTGCCCCACTTAATTATTCTAGATGTGATGATGCCTGTAATGGATGGAATTGAGACCTGTGAGCGTATTCGCATGGACAAGCGCTTTCAGAATACAATCATCATGTTCTTGTCTGCTCGTGGTGAAGATTATTCGCATGTGGTGGCATTTGAGTCTGGGGCTGATGATTATGTGACCAAACCCATTAAGCCACGTATTCTAAACTCAAAAGTTAAAGCAATGCTTCGCCGTTTTCTAAAAGACGATGTTGGCGGGAACATTGTCATTGGCGATATGGAAATAAATGTAGAAGAGTACAAAGTAAATCACGGGGGGAAAGAGATTACCTTACCGCGAAAAGAGTTTGAGCTACTCTATTTATTAGCATCTAAACCAGGAAAAGTGTTTAAACGCTTAAAAATAATGGAATCTGTTTGGGGGAGTGATGTCATTGTAGGCGATCGTACCATTGATGTACACATTCGTAAACTTCGCGAAAAAATTGGAGATCAATATTTCAAAACAGTTAAAGGCGTGGGTTACAAATTTGTTAGTGAATCCAATGCGTAAACCATGAATCAACGCTTTAGTACAGCAATTCAGCTGTCCTTTCTTATTGTAATTCTTTTCACCCTAATTGTAGTAGGTCTTTTTTACGTCTACACCGGTGGTATTGCTCCATTGCTAGCAGCCAAATTATATGTTATAATCGGGCAAATAGCTCTTTTTTTTGTTGCCTTTTTTATTATTCAATTACGCATTGAAAACTTTATTCTTACAAAAGTTAGGGAGTTGTATAAAGACCTCTTGCCAACTGGGATTCCACTTAATGAAGATTCCTTACAAAAAGACGTAATCTCAATTACCAACAGCCTTCAGCGTTTTGCTAAAGAAAGTAAGCTAGAAATAGAGTTGTTAAAAGACAAAGAAAATTACCGGAGAGAGTTTATTGGTAATTTGGCCCACGAACTTAAAACCCCACTATTTACAGTCCAAAGCTATATCTACACACTTTTAGAAGAAAACATCAAGGACAAAAAAATTAGGAAGAAGTACCTCGAGAAAGCAGCCAATGGTATAGATCGTCTTAACTTCATAATTAACGATCTAGATTTAATTACACAATTTGAAACGGGGGTAACCAACCTAGACATTGAGCATTTTGATATAAAAGTGCTCATTAACGATATTGTTGAGTTGCTTGAAATTCAGTCAGAAAAAAAAGGCATCAATCTAGTTTCTAATTTTGATGACAGCACACCAATAATTGTAGCTGCAGACACAGAACGCATTACACAAGTCATTACAAACTTGGTGATAAACTCCTTTAAATATGGCGTAAAAAACGGAACCACAGAAATTGAAATTAGCCCACTCAATGAGCAGAAGATCTTAGTGCGTGTTATTGATAATGGAAAGGGTATAGCAGAGGAGCATTTACCGCGTTTATTTGAACGTTTCTATCGGGTTGAAAAAACCCGTAACCGTAACGAAGGTGGTTCAGGTTTGGGACTGGCAATTGTTAAACACATCATTGAAGCGCACAACGAGAAAATATTTGTTGAGAGCTCACCCAATGTAGGATCAGAATTTTCCTTTACCCTAACGCGAGTATAAAACTGAGTTGCTTTTCAAAATAATAGTAGTTTTGCCAAAAATCGAATAGTGGGAAGTAAAAATAAACTTAAACGATTCAATCAAAATAAAACATTTACCAATGTTATTCAACCCGAACGGGA
>WTJU01000068.1:0-32474 GCA_011526285.1 Candidatus Arcticimaribacter sp. | reverse complement strand
TTAAACGATTCAATCAAAATAAAACATTTACCAATGTTATTCAACCCGAACGGGAGGAAGTGACCTCTGGGAGCTTTAAGTACAAAGGGAAATGGAACAGTGAATTCTTCAATAAAGAACAGCCTTTAGTCTTAGAATTGGGTTGTGGCAAAGGTGAATACTCTGTTTATTTAGCCCAACAGTATCCCGAGAAGAATTTTATTGGTGTGGATATCAAAGGTGCGCGTTTTTGGGCAGGAGCAAAAGAATCACTTGAATTAGGCTTGCCCAATGTAGGTTTTCTACGCACACAGATTGAGTTAATTGAAGCGGTTTTTGCCCAAAACGAGGTAGATGAAATATGGATTACCTTTCCCGACCCACAAATCAAATTTAAACGCACCAAACACCGATTAACCAACCCACAATTTTTAGCACGCTACCAAAACATTCTAAAATCAGATGGGAAAATTCATTTAAAAACAGATAGTGAGTTTTTACACGGATACACCCTTGGTTTGTTAGAAGGAAAAGGGTGGGAAGTAGATTATGCTCACCATGACGTTTATGGAAACCCACATGCTCCAAAGCATGTTACGGCCATACAGACACATTACGAGAAATTATTTCTCGAAAAGGATAAGCTCATTACCTATCTCACGTTTAGATTTCCTAATGGACACTAATTTCTTTGAAAAAGTTTATGCAGTGGTATGTCAAATTCCCGAAGGACGTGTTACAGCCTATGGCGCTATTGCTAGAAAAATAGGATCACCCCAAAGCGCCCGTATGGTGGGCTGGGCGATGAATGCAGCGCATACGCGTGACGATGTTCCAGCACACCGTGTAGTAAACCGTCAGGGATTACTTACAGGCAAACACCACTTTGACGGAATTAACCTCATGCAACAATTACTCGAAAATGAGGGAGTCGAGATAAAAAACAATCAAGTTCAAAACTTTGATCGTGTCTTTTGGGATCCGAATACAGAATTGTCCTAAAGCTTTAAGATTCAAACTTTTTTTGTCGCTATCTTCCCTGTATATTTGCAATTTAGAATCAGTTTAAAAAAGGAATGACCCTTAACAAACAAGACATACAAACTGCATTGACAACCATAACCCTTCCAGGAGATGGTAAACCACTTATGGAAAGTGGTGCAGTGAAAAACATAGTTGTTTTTGGTGACGAAGTAGTCATTGATATTACGTTACAAAACCCCAGCTTGCAAGCCCGTAAAAAACTTGAGGTTGAAATATTGAAATGCATTCACAAAGAAGTGCATCCAAAAGCAAAAATAAAAACCAACATAACGGTTGAGGCTCCCCCAAAGAATGAGACCATAAAAGGTCAGCCCATTCCAGGCATAGATAACATTATAGCCATCTCGTCTGGTAAAGGTGGAGTTGGAAAATCTACGGTAACTGCTAATTTGGCAGTAGCCCTAGCCAAAATGGGATTTAGTGTAGGAGTACTCGATGCCGATATCTATGGACCTTCAATACCCACCATGTTGGATATGGAAGGTGCACGCCCCCTCTCAGTGAATGTCAATGGGTGTTCCAAAATGGAACCTATTGAAAATTACGGTGTAAAAGTACTGTCTATAGGTTTCTTTACACAGCCCAACCAAGCTGTTATTTGGCGCGGACCGATGGCGGCTAAGGCCCTCAACCAAATGATTTTTGACGCTGCTTGGGGACAACTCGATTTTCTCCTCATTGATTTACCTCCGGGTACAGGAGACATTCATTTGAGTATAGTTCAATCTTTGCCCATCAATGGGGCAGTGGTGGTTTCAACGCCACAAAACATTGCTTTGGCAGACGCTAAAAAAGGAATTGCGATGTTCCAACAAGAAAACATCAATGTTCCAGTACTGGGAATCATAGAAAACATGGCATATTTTACCCCAGAGGAGTTACCCGACAATAAATACTATCTGTTTGGTAGAGAAGGAGCAAAAAATTTAGCCCAAGACAAACAAGTGCCTTTTCTAGGGGAAGTTCCAATAGTACAAAGCATCCGAGAAGCAGGTGATGTAGGACGCCCAGCAGCACTTCAAGACAAGACAAAAGTTACAGAAGCTTTTGAAAATATTACGCGAAACACAGTAAGTGAATTAGTAAAACGAAACGACCATTTACCGCCAACACAAGCGGTTAAAATAACCACTATGGCAGGTTGTTCTGCTGTTAATAAGTAAATCTCAACCCTATGGAATTAAGAGACAAGGTTCTTAACGCACTCGATGAAATCCGCCCTTTTTTAGCAGCTGATGGAGGAGACATTTCACTCATCGATATTGAAAATGATAAAGTAGTAAAAGTCCAACTACAAGGTGCATGCGCTGGTTGTTCTGTTAACCAAATGACGTTAAAGTCTGGGGTAGAAATGACCATAAAAAAACACGCTCCTCAAATCGAGCAGGTCATTAATCTAGAAGCATAGAAAGTAGATGTCTGACATTAAAATATCTGTCATAGACCGTGATGGGATTGAGCATCAAATTGATGCACCCACAGATATGAATATGAACCTCATGGAGGTTTGTAAAGCCTATGAATTACCCGTTGAGGGAACGTGTGGCGGGATGGCACTGTGTGCTTCTTGCCAGTGTTACATTCTATCCAATCATTCGCTAAACGAGCGTTCTGATGATGAAGAAGCGATGTTAGCTGAAGCCTTTAACGTTCGTGAAACAAGTCGTTTGGGATGTCAAATTCCCATAACAAAATCCCTTGAGGGATTACAAGTAGAATTGGCTCCAGAAGAAGACTAACATCTTTTGTATCTTTGGTTTTTTACAACGAAAATCAAAGATGAAAAAACTACTTACTTTATGTTTGGCAATTGGTTTTATCGCATGCCAAACCAATCAAAATCAATCTACTGTTGAGGTAAAGCCCATGACTCCAATTACGGCTCAAGATATGGCCGAAGGGATACTTTATGAGGTTAATATTCGCCAGTTTACCAATGAAGGTACATTTAATGCATTTGCAAAAGAATTGCCAAAAGTAAAAGAACTGGGCGTCAATATATTGTGGTTAATGCCTACTTACCCTATTTCTACAACAAAAAGCAAAGGCCCTTTAGGGAGTTATTATGCTGTATCAGATTATAAGGGTGTGAATCCAGAATACGGAACACTTGAAGATTTAAAAGCCCTCGTTAACCAAGCACATGCTTTGGGCATGTATGTAATTTTTGATTGGGTGCCAGGTCACACAGGCTGGGATCACGTTTGGATTGAGCAACACCCAGAATATTATTTGAAAAATGAGGCAGGAGAAATTATCGATCCAATTGATCCACGCACCGGACAATCTTTTGGCTGGACAGATGTTGCTGACTTAGACTACGACAACCCCGATATGCGTGAGGCGATGAAAGAAGCCATGTTGTATTGGATTAAAGAAGTTGATATTGATGGTTATCGTGTTGACCAAGCCTATGCAGTTCCAATGGAGTTTTATGAAGATACTTTCGCCGCTATGCGTGCATTGAAACCCGTTTTTCTTCTTGGAGAAACAGATGCCAATCACCCCGGAGGAATGGAACATTTAGCCAATTTTAATGCTTCTTATGACTTTCCGGGTCACCACCTAACAAAAGACATTGTTCACGGGCATAAAACAGTAAAAGATTATGCTGCTCATCGTGAGAACTTTATCTTAAAACACGACCCAGCTCATTTACTCCTTAACTTTGTTAGCTCGCATGACGAAAATGCGTGGGCAGGAACAGTAGATGAACTTTATGGAAAAGCTGCACATGCCATGATGGCCCTAAATTACGCTGCTCCCGGCTTGCCCTTTTTATACAGTGGCGTAGAGTATGATTTAGACAAACGTCTTTTGTTTTTTGAAAAAGATTCCTTCCCTCGAGTAGCAGGAGAAACCTTTCAGTTGTTAAAACAATTGGGGGAATTAAAACGCACGCATCCAGCATTAAATGCGGGGGTTGAAGCAGGAAAATATACACCAATAGCAACCTCTTTAGAAGATAAAGTACTCGCCTTTGAACGCTCAAAAGCAGGTGATACTATTGTCTTTATTGCCAATATGTCTAAAGATCATATTGGGTTTACATCACCCTACAACGGAGAATTCAAGCGCTTTTTTGATAACAAACCAAAGCGTTTATCCTTTTCCTATGAATACCGAATGAAGCCATGGGAATTTTGGATTTTAAAAAAGTAACTTCATGAAAAATACCGTTTTATTACTAATGATTTTCGCCATTACCTCTTGTACTTCTAAAGCTGACCCGCTAGTAATTGGTCACCGCGGGGCACGAGGGCATGTGGCAGAAAATACGGTAGCCTCTGTAAAAAAAGCCCTTGAACTAGGGGTTGATGGAATTGAAATCGATGTGTTTTTATGTGCTTCTGGTGAATTGGTTGTTTTTCATGATAAAACCTTAGAGAAACTAACCAACGCCACAGGCTATATTGAAGAATTGTCGTTAGACTCTATCCGAACGATTACTGTTTTAGGTAGAGAGCCTATTCCTACCCTTACTGAAGTACTCGATATTACAGCTGGAAAAACGGTCTTAAATATAGAATTAAAAGGTACCCGCACAGCAGTGCCAACAGCTGCTGTGTTGGACACCTATTTTAAAGCTGGAACATTGAAACCAGAAGAGGTTTTTATTTCGAGTTTCGATTGGAATGAACTTGAATTATTTTATCAGGCGACCAAAGAAGTTGCCATTGCTGTTTTAACAGAAGATGATCCTGTAGACGCAATTCCGATTGCCAAAAAACTCAACGCTTTTGCAATTAACCCCAATTTTAAAAGCCTCAATGAGAAAAATGTGCGCAAAATTCAAGCGGAGGAACTCAAGATTTACCCTTGGACCATTAACGAGAAGGAGGAAATTGAGCATATGAAGCAATTAGGGGTAGATGCAATCATTACCGATTATCCTGAACGGGTATATCCTCAGCAATAATTAACGATTCAAATAAACTATTCCTAGGTTTAAAAAAGTGGCGAAAACAACCCATGCCAAATAAGGGTAAAGTAAAAGTGACATAGTGCGTTGTACAATTGCAAACCAATAGATACAACGTTCAATTAGAACAGCTAAGATCACAATTATAAGCAAGGCAAGCTCAGGTCTCTTCAATCCAAAAAACGTTAATGTCCACAGTGCATTAAAGATTAACTGTGCTGCAAAATGATAGAGAGCAGTCTTTACCCAACGATGATGCATTCCTTTTGCCCAGATCCCACCTGCAGCTATCCCCATTAAAACATAAAGGGTTGTCCATACAGGAGCGAACAACCAATTTGGAGGAGTGAAAAATGGTTTTTCTAATTCCGCATACCATACAGGAATAGCCAATCGGGTAATATAACCCGACACACCTCCAATTAAAAGGCAAAGACTCACAGCGACCAAACTCCCTAAAATAAATTTCCCGTACGGTTTCATTCTACTTTTTCTTGGAAGGTAATAAATTATTTTTCACCATTTGGTGGGCTCGAAAGTACTATCTTTATGCCATGAGCTTTGAAAAAGAATTTATTTCCTCGGAATTTCCACCAATCGAGGGAAAAGTGACGTGGGCTTCCCCGTCTAACATCGCACTGGTTAAATATTGGGGGAAATATGGTGTACAACTCCCACAAAATCCTTCGTTGAGTTTTACGCTCTCCAATTGTGTTACGACAACTAGTGTTGCGTTTCGCCCAAAAACTAGTGAAGGTTTTTCTTTTTCATTTCTTTTTGAAGGAGAAGAGGCGCCTGCCTTCCATCCAAAAATGGAAGCCTTTTTTTCGCGTATTGTAGATTATTGTCCCTATTTATTGACGCATGAGTTAGCTATAGAGTCTTCTAATTCCTTTCCCCATAGTAGTGGAATTGCTTCCTCCGCATCTAGCATGAGTGCCTTGGCCTTGGCCTTACTCTCAATAGAACAACAAGCAGGTAAATTAGGTCATCCAGAAAAATTCAATCAAAAAGCCTCTTTTTTAGCACGCTTGGGTTCAGGTAGTGCGGCACGTAGCATACAAGGTCCAATGATGTCTTGGGGAAAAACCGCTTCAATTTCAGGGAGTTCTCAATCTTTTGGAACAGTAATTCAAGAAAACATTCATCCGGTATTTACAACTTATCAAGACACCATTCTCATTATAGACAAAGGGCAAAAAAAAGTAAGTAGCACATTGGGGCATCAATTAATGGAAAACCATCCCTATGCTGCTGCCCGTTTTGAGCAAGCACACCAACATGTGCAGCGACTATTGGCAATCATGGCAGAAGGTAATTTGGATGATTTTATGGAATTAGTTGAATTAGAAGCCCTCACATTACACGCCTTGATGATGGCATCTAATCCCTATTTTGTTTTAATGCAACCTAACACGCTAGCTGTTTTAAACAAGTTGTGGGATTTCCGTAGAGCAACTAAACTTCCACTTTGTTTCACGCTAGATGCGGGAGCAAATGTGCATTTACTCTACCCAGAAGCCAATAAAAAAGCCATACTCAGTTTCATACAAACAGACCTAGCTAACTACTGTCAGAATGGTCAATACATTGAAGATCAAATTGGTACTGGCGCCAAAATGTTGTAAATTTGTTGTGCTATGAAAGGTCCGTTATTTTATGCGAAAATCTTACTCTTTGGAGAATATGGGATAATAAAAGACTCCAAAGGACTCTCGATACCCTATAACTTTTATCGCGGAGCGCTAAAGTTAAATGCAACAGCAGAATTTGAAGATTCCCACCAAAAACTTGTAGCCTTTTGCGCATACCTTAAAAAATTACCCAAAGCTACAGTACATTTTGATTGGAAGGCACTAGAGAGAGATTTAAGTCAAAAAATGTATTTTGACAGTAGCATCCCTCAAGGCTATGGCGTTGGTAGTAGCGGTGCTTTGGTGGCTGCAATTTATGACCAATATGCCCAAGATAAAATAACCGTACTCGAAAATCTCACAAAAGAAAAACTGCAAACCTTAAAGCAAACATTTGCAGCCATGGAATCTTTCTTTCATGGAAATTCCTCAGGACTAGACCCATTAAACAGCTATTTGAGTTTACCAATATTAATTCACTCAAAAGATAAAATTGAACCTACAGGAATTCCTTCACAAAACCCAGAGGGGAAAGGTGCTGTTTTTCTATTAGACAGCGGTATCGTGGGTGAAACCGCTCCTATGGTATCTCTTTTTTTAAAAAACATGGAGCAAGAATCCTTTCGTGTAATGATGAAAGATGAGTTTATTCGGTATACCGATCAATGTGTAGAAGATTTTTTAAACGGGAACCTTCGCTCTTTATTCACGCACACAAAGAAACTCTCTCAATTAGTACTAAAGAATTTTAAACCAATGATTCCGCCTCAGTTTCATGCTTTGTGGAAAAAAGGACTAGAGACAAATGACTACTATTTGAAATTGTGTGGCTCTGGTGGGGGAGGGTATATTCTTGGGTTTACAGAAGATTTTGAGAAAGCCAAAATTGCACTCAAAGATTATCGTTTGCAAGTAGTCTATAATTTTTGATTTATGCGACTTATCCCCAAGTCCACGCTTACCTCTTTTTTCCTTTCTACGCTAGCCATTTTTTCATCCACACGGGGGTATACGATCTTGGTTTTGGTTTTTGCACAGTACTTGAGTGCCCGTTATATTTTAGCGCCACATCGAAGTTGGATTGACCATTTACTTGATCATCAATTATTTCTTTTAGTTTTAGCTTCATCGCTAGCCATTGCAGGAGGATATCTAATCAATAATTTTTACGATGCAGAAAAAGACCGAATTAACCGACCGCAACAATATCTACTCAATCAACTATTAAAGCCAAAACAACAGTTGGGTTTTTATGCACTTTTTAATGTTTTGAGTCTGCTCTTTTCGCTTTTGGTTAGTCCACGTGCTTGTATTTTTTTCTTAGGTTACATTGGTGGTATATGGCTTTACAGTCATGTGTTAAAAAAAACCTTTTGGGCAAGTAATTTATTTGCTGCATTTCTTGCCATCACGCCTTTTTTTGCCATGGGGTTATACTTTGATAATCTTTCAACCTGGGTGCTATATCACGCTAGTTATTTATTCTTAATTATTTTGATACGTGACCTTGTTAAAGACCTACAAAACTTTAAAGGCGATTGGGTTAGAGGCTACCAAACCACCGCAGTTGTTTTTGGAGAACGTATCACAAAAATTATTTTGACTTTTCTTATACTCTTGTCTATGGGAACAGTTTCCT
The DNA here is from genome assembly GCA_011526285.1 of Candidatus Arcticimaribacter sp. GTDB lineage: Bacteria > Bacteroidota > Bacteroidia > Flavobacteriales > Flavobacteriaceae > Arcticimaribacter. The sequence goes on along the minus strand of WTJU01000068.1, from coordinate 24,256 downwards.
TGTTACTGTCAGAAAAAAGTCAGTTGGGCGGGATGTATTATTATTTTCTATTTTGTTTACCTGCTCTGTTAGGAATAGTATTCATCTTGTGGGTTGCCCAGTCGCAAAAGATGTATCTTTGGCTTCACAACGGATTAAAGCTCTTGATTCTTGCTGGCGTTGCCAGTATAGTATTACTACGTTATCCTATTTAAGAAAAAAACTTATGAGTGGAACTATTAAAGTGGGTATGGCACAATTGGCTCCCGTATGGTTGAATCGTAAAGCCACTTTAGAAAAAGTAAAAGCAGCCATGCTAGAGGCCGCCCAAGAAAAAACCGATTTATTGGTTTTTGGAGAAGGTTTTCTTCCGGGCTATCCATTTTGGTTGGCATTAACTGAAGGAGCAAAATGGGATTTACCAGTCAACAAAACACTCCACGCACATTATACTGAAAATGCAATACAAATAGAAGCAGGTGATCTTGATGAGGTTTGTTCACTTGCAAAACAATTGAAACTTGCCCTCTATTTGGGGATTATAGAACGCGCTCACAATCGCGGAGGTCACAGTTTGTACTGCTCCTTGGTATATATAGATAAAACAGGTTCAATTCAGTCGGTTCATCGAAAGTTACAACCAACCTATGACGAGCGACTAACATGGGCTCCTGGTGATGGACACGGACTTCGGGTTCACCCTTTAAATGGCTTCACACTTGGCGGGCTAAACTGTTGGGAGAATTGGATGCCACTACCAAGAGCTGCACTCTATGGGCAAGGGGAAAACCTTCATGTAGCAGTTTGGCCAGGAGGAGAACACAACACAAAAGACATTACGCGCTTTATAGCTCGTGAATCGCGATCTTACGTTGTGTCTGTTTCCAGTTTAATGCGTAAGACTGATTTTCCAGGGAACACCCCTTACCTTGAACAACTTTTAGCCGCTGCCCCAGAGGTGTTGGCTAACGGTGGTTCTGCAATAGCGGGACCCGACGGTGAATGGGTAGTACCTCCCATTTGTGATAAAGAAGGAATCTTCTATCATACCTTACATTTAAATAACGTATATCAAGAGCGCCAAAATTTCGATCCGGTTGGTCACTATTCTCGCCCCGATGTGACCCAGCTTACCCTTAATAGAAGCCGACAAAGCACACTCAATATTAACGATACCCAAGCCTAATGGCAAATAAAAAAACCATTCGATTAAATAAATTCATTGCAAATTCTGGTCTTTGTTCTCGAAGAGAAGCCGACCTGCATATCTCATTAGGAACCGTTAAAGTAAACGGGAAGATTGTAACAGAAATGGGCTATCAAGTACAGCCTGGAGACGATGTTCGCTTTGATGGGCAGCGCATAAATTCTGACAAACCCACTTACGTACTTCTGAATAAACCAAAAGGATTTTTAGCAGCGGTAAAAAAAGGAAACTACAAGAAAGATGCAATGGAGCTGGTCGAGCGTGCCGCTCCTTTTCGCATTGATCCCATTCATGCAATGGATCGATCTTCTACAGGTTTACTTTTGTTTACCAACGATCAGGAAATGACCAGTAAATTAAGAAGCCTTTCCACGCGTGTTAAGAAAATATATCAGGTAGTTTTAGATAAAAACTTAAGCAGTGAAGCACTCGATAAAATCAAGAAGGGCATTGCTATTGACCGTAATAAACGATTAGAAGTACAAGAAATAAGCTTCATTCACGGAGAACCAAAACGTGTGGTGGGAATTGAGATTCACGACCAAACATATAAAGCAGTGCATCAAATTTTTGACGCTGTTGGCTATACTGTTGAGCAACTTGATTTGGTTACTTATGCGCATTTAACAAAAAAAGATCTACCCCGTGGGAGATGGCGCCAACTCACTGAACAGGAAATCAATCTATTAAAAATGCTTAAGTAAGGGGCGTCCTTTATTTAATTCATAAAATAAGACAGACAGTACTAGACCATATTCTAGCCCAATCAAAATAAAATTCTCTTGAAAACTTGGGTGGGCGTAGGTTACATAGCTCACGAAAACCAAGACACTCCAAATCACAGCATAGCTATAAGAACTAAACAAGCTTAAAAAAACAAGTGGGACAACATACCACGGGTGCACAATTGAGGACATAAAGTAATAGCAACTCAAGAGTAACAACATTCCATTAAATAGCTGTTGATAGTTTGTTTTCTTTGACCAAAAGCTAAAAAAAGCGATAAGTGAGACAATTAAATAAGGAGAAAATTCACCCCATTGACGAATGATATTGTAGCCTTTTAGTTCATATCCAATCCAGCGGATGATGTAATAAAAGCTCCCGTTAAACTCAAAATTTTTGAACCATAAACGAATTGTCGCCATGTAGTTTTCTACCCCTACAGACCAGAAAAAAGGTAAAAAAAGAAGGCATAAAACCCCACTGCCAACGGCTACCATTAGTGCTGTTTTTTTCAAGGATTGAAAACGAGCAAAAACAGGAAGAATAAGAAGGGGAATAAGTTTTGTTGCAACCGACAGGGCAAATGCAAAAGCTGCTAGTGTGTGTTTTTGCTTTACATACCACCAGCTCCCCAGCGCAAAGAAGAAAAGTAAAACTCCTTCCCAATGCAGATTTCCCGTTAACTCAACGATCACCAAAGGATTAAGGAAATACCAACCAATTCTTTTTTCGGGCAATTGCCAATGGGATAATAATTGTTTTCCAATTAAAAACACACCTACGTCAGCAGCGATTAGTAAAAGCCGCATCGCAATAATAGAAGTAACTAACTGCTCGGGAAACCAAGCGACAGAAAATAAAAAGCCCATTTGATTTATGGGTGGGTAGTTAGAAAAATGCCCTGCGCTTAAGGTTCCCATACCACGCCATAGTTCCTCCTTCAATTCAGTTGAAAATAGAATATCCATTCCCATTAACATATCTGGGGTATATGCGTAAGGATTGATGTGATTATAGAGCAATAAACCATCCCATATAAAGCGGAAAAAATCTTGCGAGAGCCATGGTACGATTCCAATAAATAGGAAGCGAAAAAACAATCCCTGTAAAAAGATTTGATTAACAGAGCTTTGCTTGAATGAGAAATAACTCAATAGGCAGCTGCTAAAGAAGAACAGTAATAAAGTACTACTATTCTCACGAGGGGTATGGGCTAAAAGCCAATAACAAATGGAAATGGGTAAAATGAGAAAAAGGCTACGCAATGAAAATAGCTGCTTGAACATTATCCTTGGGTTCTAAACGAACTCACAAAGATAAAGCCGAAGCCAAGGAATAGAAGAAGATGAAAAGGGAATAAACCAAAGTCTCCTTCTTTACCAACCACAAATGCACTGTACATGCCAAATAGGAAGTACAGGGACAGCAATCCTTCTACTATGGTGTTTTTATGTACTTTTTTTGGAATGTATTTGTTGTTTTTCCAAGAATCTTTAAGCGTTTGGATATTGAACTTTGGGGTGCGTACAAATTCACTTCTTTTCCCGCGATGACCTTCTAACACTGCTAGTGCATTGTGGAAAGAGAAGCCCATAGCAACGGTATAAAAAGTAAAAAAAGTACGGGTGTATTCAAAAAACTGAACGATACCACTACCGTATTGTCGGCGATACAACTCCCAGTAGCAGTAGAAAAAGATCATTGTGCTAACAATAAAAAGAGAAGATACTTTAAAAAACCAGGCCAAATGTCCCCATTCATTTTTGATGTATAACATTGGGATACTTAAGAAACCAACCACTAATACATTCAAAAACATAGTGCTGTTTAATAAATGAAGAACAGAATGAAAACGAGTTGCAAGGGGTAGTCCTTCTTTTCCCATAACACGTTTTATCATTTTTTGGTAGTTCTCTGCTCCGCCTTTATTCCAGCGAAATTGCTGCGATCTGATCGCACTCATTACCACAGGAAGTTCTGAAGGTGTATGTACATCTTCTAAATATTTGAACTTCCAATTTTTTAGTTGTGCACGGTAACTTAAGTCAAGATCTTCGGTTAACGTATCTCCCTCCCAGTTTCCTGCATCGATTATGGTTTCTTTGCGCCAAATACCTGCGGTACCATTAAAATTAATAAAGTGTCCTTCGCTATTTCTCCCCACTTGTTCTAGGGTAAAGTGCGCATCTAGGGCAAAGGCTTGTACCTTGGTTAAGACAGAGTAGTCGTGGTTAAGGTGTTCCCAACGGGTTTGAACCACACCAATTTCTGGGCTGTCAAAGTGGGGTACTGTTTTAAGTAACCAATCTGGTCGAGGAAGAAAATCGGCATCAAAAATGGCAATGAATTCTCCTTTTGCAGTTTTTAGTCCTTCTTTTAATGCACCTGCTTTGAAACCAACGCGGTCTTTACGACGAATTTGAACAATGTCCAAACCGCCTTTTTGTAGCTTGGCCACTAAAGATTGTGTGAGCTCAACCGATTCGTCAGTAGAATCATCAAGCACCTGAACTTCAAGTCGTTCTCTTGGGTATTCAATTTCATTAATGCAATGAAGCAATCGCTCCATAACATAAAGTTCGTTAAAGACGGGTAGTTGTATGGTAACATAGGGAACTTTAGCTAGGTCTGAAGTAGCTAATGGCGTAAGTTCAGGTTTATTTTTTTGTGCTTTTTTGTAGTTGAATAGCAAATGGAGTTGCGCCAAACTGTAGAAAAAGACAAGTAATAAGGAAAGGGCGTACAATCCCATCACGAGGAAGGAAATGTTTAGCCAAAAGTGTTCCATAATTGTCGCTTTAGGATAAATAATGCTTGAAAATCCACCCAATAATTTTTGCTCCTGCAAATATAGTTCCTTTTACTGTACCTGATACCTTAGAAACGCCAATTCTTTTCTTATAAGATACAGGGATTTCTTGATACGGAATTTTTTGCCGTAGCGCCTTAAGTTGCATTTCTACTGTCCAGCCATAGGTTTTATCTCCCATTTCTAGTGCTTCAAGTGTTTCCCACCGAATGGCACGAAAAGGACCTAAATCTGTAAACTCTGATTTAAACAATAAACGCATTAAATAACACGCTAGCCAATTTCCAAAAATTTGTTGTGGTGTTAACGACCCTTCTTCTCGTTTTTCTTTTACACGTGCTCCCACCACAAAGTCCACTTTATTGTCGATTATGGGTTGCACTAAGAGATTTAATTCTTTTGGAAAATCAGAATAATCGCCATCGAGAAATACTACAATGTCTGGGGTATTTCCTGCCTTAAGGTAGGCAAGACCTTTGAGGCAAGCATAACCATATCCTTTGTTGTTTTCGGTTAAAACAGTTGCACCTGCGGCTTGTGCTACCGCAACTGTAGCATCAGTTGAATTGTTATTCACAACCACTATTTCGTTAACAATAGTGGGTATCTCTGCAATGACATTAGCGATAGCATTTTCTTCATTATAAGCAGGAATGACAACACTGATGCGGGTCATAAATAGGATAATTTTTGCCGAAGATACTCTTTAGAGACTATTCCCAAGTGGAAATTCAGGAAGATTTGTACGTTGGTTTACACTTCCATTTTCGAGCTTTAGTACTCCCCGTGGACATACGGCAGAACAGATGCCACAACCAACGCAAGAAGAACGGACAATGTTTTGTCCTTTTTGTGCATAGGCGCGAACATCTATTCCCATTTCGCAATAAGCAGAACAGTTCCCACAAGAAATGCACTGCCCTCCGTTGGTGGTAATGCGAAAACGTGAGAGTAAACGCTGTTGCAGTCCTAAAATTGCCGCCATTGGACAACCAAAGCGACACCACACACGACTTCCTAGTAGCGGATAGAATCCTACCCCAAGAACACCAGAGAAGGCCGCGCCAATTCCGAAACCATACCACTTGGTAAGGGTATAACTCTTAATGAATAAAATGTGTTTTTCTCCTGAAAAAGCCTGAATGGAGAGGGTGCCAATAATTATTAGGCCAATAGATATAAAGCTGTAAAGCGCATCTTTATCTAAGTCCTTGCGCTTGTAAACGTAAATGAGCCCCATTAGTAGCAAAAGAAAAGCAACTACGCCAATGACAAAAGTTTCGCGCGAAAAGCTACTCAAGTTAGGATTGCTACTCAAGAAAGACCATATTACTGCAATAGTGGTTAAAAAAACAAAAACGAGAACTGCATGTATAGACCATCGCTCAAATTTCCAAACACTTATTTTTTTACTGGAAAGCTGCCTAAAGGGATCCCCAGCAGTTTCTGCCAAAGCACCGCAACCACACACCCAAGAACAATACCAGCGTTTCCCATATAAATAGGTTAATACAGGAGATACAATGAAGATCATTGCAATTCCTGAGAAAAGCATAAAGCGCCCTAAATTCCCTCCATTCAACATGTTTTTAAGGTGCCAAGACTCAAAGAAATAGTAGTTTAAGGGCCACATGTTTTTTAAATCTTTAGCGAAGTAAGGGGTTTCAGGATTAAAAAGGGAAAGCAATTCTGGAATTAGAAAAGCGAAGCCCAATTGGAAAAACATAACCGATACCGTTCGTATAATTTGGTAACGATTGTGGCGATATTTATAGATAAATTTTACACCAAAGAGAAGTATGGCCAAGGTGTAAAGCGTGCCGTAGACAAACCATTGTGTGGCTGCATTGCCATTCAATAATTTGCTCAACGGATCAAAAAAAGCAACCAAAGCTGTGTTTCCTTGTGCGTTGTATCCTAAGCGTTCAGGATAAAAATACAATGCGATATAAAAACCTGTTAATGCCAAGGCCACAAACCATCCCAATAGTCCACGTGAGGAGAGCCCATCAAACCAAACCCCGTTATTTTTTACCCCTGCTGGCTGCCCACGGTAAAGAAAATCGGAGTAGAGTAGTGTCCCTAGGGTAATTAATGATAAGCTTGTGATTAGGCCCAATGACGAATGAGAAAACTCTTCATTAAAAAAGGGGAAAAACAACAAGGCTAGACCTAACAGTCCTAGCACTAAGCCACTATTCTTGCCTAGAGATTGATTAAATTGTGCTGTGCTTGCCATGCGTTTTGGATGTTTTGTTCGTAATGTGTGTAAAATTCAGGATCGAAATTCGCTTCTTTAAGTTGCTTGATCACTGTGTTGATGTTCGCCTTATCATTCAACCATTTTTCAAAGCGTTCGTGTCTTAAACGAATGCCAAAACTATTGATGCCTAAAAAGCGTTCCGTCTCGGGGTTATAGGAAAATCGGACAGAGCGAAGTTTTGTGGGATCTTGCCAGGTAAAATGTGCTTCGTTCTCATGCTCTTCCGGAGCGACTACTCCATAGGTTTGATATTCAATATCGAAAAACTTTGCACTGTTGAACCAGTGACTAGGCTGATAGGCTGTCTTTTTACCACTAAGGGTTAGGGCTAAGGTTTCTCCCATCATTCGTCCAACATACCACACTGCTTCAATGGCACGACGATTACTTTTTGGTTGGCGTAACTCTGCACAATCTCCAATAGCATACACATCAGTTAAGTTGGTTTGTAAGAAATCATCTACCAAAATTCCGCGATTTATGTTCAAGTCACTCCCTTTAAGAAAATCAATATTTGGTCGTACTCCAGCGGTTAGCCCTACAAATTCACATGGAATTTTTTCACCTTTATCAGTAACCACAGCTACTGCGTTCCCTTCTTCATCTCCACATATTTCAACTAAACTAGTGCTGGTTTTCAAATTGATGCCATGTTCAACAATATGCTGTTCAATCATGCTACCTTCTGTGGCTGAGATGACTGTATTCCAGAAATTTTTTTCACGTACTAAAAAGGTCACTTCAATTCCGCGGGAATGAAGCATTTCTGCCAATTCAATTCCTATGAGTCCTCCACCTACAATTACCGCGCGTTTTATTCTTGGTGTCATCGCTTCAAGTTGCTCTAGGTCTTGTTTAGTGTATAAGCCTTGAACACCTTTTAGTTCCTGCCCTTTCCATCCAAACCTGTTAGGTGTTGAACCCGTTGCAAGAACCAAGCGATCATAGGCCAAACGTTCGCCATTGCTCAACACTATCGTTTTTTCATTTTGCTGAATGCTAGTGATTTCTGCTCGCAGTAAATCGATTTTGTTTTTTTTCCAGAATCCCTGTTCGTAAGGTTCCAATTGATCCCAACTTAGGTGCCCCATATACACGTACATTAAGGCTGTACGTGAAAAAAAGTAATCACTTTCTTTTGATATGATTAGTATGGGTTGTTGGCTTCTTTTTCGCAATTGTCTTGCCAAGGTAGTGCCAGCAATTCCATTGCCAATAATAATGATTGGAGGAGGGGACATGGTTGTTTGAACTTTGACTTAAAGGTACGGGATTTCGTTCTTTTTAAAAAAAGCTGTAATTTTAAATAACCCTAACCTTACCTGATACGTGAACTAGCCTACAAAGCGTTGTGCCAGCCCGTTGAAGGTCCTAAATCGAAATGAATGAAAGAACCACTCTGGGCACGACTGGAAATCCCTTTGAACACTTCACGCGAAAATATTTGGAATGCTTTGACATTACCAGAACTCACCCAAAAGTACATGTACAATTGTCGTTTAAACTGCAGTTGGGGCTTAGGAAGCCCCGCCAATTGGGAAGAAGTATTTAAAGACGGTACCTCCACAACCCATGTAAAGGGAGAGCTGATAGAATACACACCGTTTGAACGCTTACGCTTCAAAATTTTTCACAGTCGGGAGATCCTAAAAAACCACGTTTCTGAGCTCCGCTTTTCATTACAACACCATGAAATTGGTGTGCTTTTAGTTGTAGAACAAGGTGATTTTTCATCTTTCCCTCAAGCCAAAGAATTTTATTCAGAGTGCGTTCAAAGTTGGAATTACATCCAAAACGACCTCAAATCAACCTGCTTGTTAACCCCCTAAATAACCATCTTATGTTTGTCTTATTTGCACTATTAACTGGGCTTTGTTCCTTGCTGTTTTTACGCCATTACTATCCGTTATTTAAAGGAGCAGATGATGTTTTTTCTATTTCTGGATTCTTTATTCTTTTTGTAGTAACCACTACTCTTTTTTGGGTAATTGTCTTTACGCCTTATTATTTGTGGTTCCAATAAAAGCACTATGCCTATTGTAGAAAGCGCTTGTAATAGCGATGAAGATACTTTGGCGAGACCCCAAGAAAACGGAAAAAGTGAATAAGACTGTGCAGGAATTGTAACCTTAGAATGCCATTTTTTTTAAATCGGCGTGCAGAGGTTATTAGTTCATGTTCTAAGACTTTGAATTTAACATTGCGGTATAACCTATCAGTAAATTCGTTGTCCTCACAAATGGGATAGTCTTCATTGAACCCTCCCATTTGGTCAAATAATTTTTTTTCAATGAATAGGGATTGATCCCCTCCTCGACAAAACGGATGATTGAAGCGCGTAAAGTATCCTGCAAGTTTTAATGCCCAATGTTCAGCATCGAATTTCATTTTAAAGCAACCCACTCGATTTTTTTTCTTGACTGCAGCAACTATAATTTCATCAAACCCTACAGGAGGAACACTGTCAATATGAAGAAAGTATAAAATAGAATTGCGCGCAGCTTTTGCTCCCATATTCATTTGAACTGCGCGTCCGGCTTTGCTGTTTAGGACGGTAAAATCTGACAAAGCTTTTATCACGGAAACACTTTTATCTTTACTTCCGCCATCTACAAACAAAACTTCAGTAGCGCTTCGTTTTATTCGTTCATTCAAGACTTTTATGCAACCCTCAATATAGGTTTCTTCATTGAGCAATGGGATAATAATTGTTATCGCTTCTTTATTCGTTGAGTTGCCAGTCATAGTTCAGAAAACGAACTTTTGCGTTTTTATCTATCGGTTGTGTGGCGTATTTCCGAACGAAAGCATGTCGCTCTTTTTTAGTGCCAAAGTCGCTCGCAAACCACTGAAAAATTCGAGAAATTGCCATTTCTTTTTTACTTAATTGATTGCGCAATGGGTCATTTATGAATAGCGTAGTTGCCTCTTCAAGTTGTTCTTCCATAGTATGCGCATAAAAAGCAGTATTGAATAATTTTGGACACGAAGCAGAAGCACAGTTTATGGCAAAATGAATTCGTGGTTCATTCATTTTACGCAAGATTTGATGTTCAATATGGTTGAGGGAAATTTTTTCTCCCTCTAATTCAAAGCGTTTAAAACGCCAAGGGGTTATTAACTTTCGTATGCTTTTTAACGGATAGTGATCTAGAATTAGTTTAACAGTAACCGCATTGTAGGCATTAATAAAATAGGCCAGAGAATCGTTTCTACTCCAAAACTCAGCAGGAGGATTTTCTTCTAAACTGGTAATGTAATCGTCTAACAGGGTGGTGTCTTCTTTCCATTTAGCATAATTAACGTGTCCCGCTTCATCTACATGTTCTTTGAGCGCAGTGCTCCAAAGCGAGTGAATAGATTTTTGAGCTGTTAACGTGCCATTAAAACAAAGTAAGAGAAGGAATAAAAGTAAGCGCATGGGAAATTGATTTAGCAACAGCCACCACCATCATAATGATAGGTAGAACCAGTTATGTATAAGTCTTTTCGATTAAGTTCAGCTAAAGCAGCCGCAGTTTTATCGCAAACAGCTAAAGGTTGGTTTTGGAGTAGAACATGTCCTTTTTTATCATCAAAAAAATCATCGTTACCAAAATAGATAGCGGTCTTCCCTGTAAAAACACAAGGACCGTCACTAGGCATCGGGTCTTTTATCGCACACACCTCTACACTTTCAATGTAAATTAGTTCGTTTGTAGGATAATGTTCAGGGGAGAGTAATCGATACGGACGTTTTGCACGAACTTCAATGGTGCCAAAACCAACGTCAGTTAAAAGCTTTATGTATTCATTTAGCGGAATTGAACCTGAAAGGCAAAGTGCGCGAAGTCTTTCATCTGCTCTAAGGGTGTCGTTCATGGGTTGCTCACAGATGGGGTCACTCATCACCAAACGTCCGTGAGGTTTAAGTACCCTATACATCTCTTTTAGTGCTTTTTTTAGTTCTTCAACTTTAAAAATATTGAATAAGCAGTTTTGTGCAGCAACATCAATACTTTCATCTTCAACGGGCAACTGCAAGGCATCTCCCTTTTTTAGCGTGACATATTCTGACTGAAACCAGTCGTTTTGTTCTTCGGCTTCTTTAAAGTTTTTACGCGACGCTTCAAGCATTTCGTCAACAACATCAACCCCAATTACACCTTCTTTTTGACGGGAAAAATAAGCGAACTGCAATAACTCCATGCCGCCACCTACGCCAACATAAAGTATTTTTGGGTTATTGATCAAATCTCTTGGGTGAACTGTAGATCCACAACCGTAGTTCATTTCTTGCATGATGGTTGGGATGGATAAGCCTGGGAATTGCCAAATGGGAGTTGTGGTACAACACAAGCCCACATCTGGAGTTAAGGCTGCTTCTTTATAAACATCTTTGGTGACTTCTAGGTAATTCATCGTTTTTTTATTGTTGTGAAGAAAGTAGGTTTTTTACTAAAATAATCAAAGACTGTTCCGCTTTTTTGGCAGAAGCCATGATGTCTTCAATGTCAATGGGTTTTAAATTAGCGGGGTCACACTCATCTGTAAGCACTGAAAAGGCGATACAGTCCATGTTGAGTTGATTGGCAACAATAACCTCTGGTACGGTAGACATTCCTACAGCATCTGCCCCAATTTGTCTCAAATAACGATATTCTGCTTTGGTTTCAAGTTGTGGTCCAACAACAGCCGCATAAACTCCCGCATGAAGTGTAATGTCATTGTTGGCAGCAATTTCTTTGACACGCTTGCACAAAGTGCTAGCGTAAGGTGCACTCATGTCTACAAAACGAGGGCCTAAAGTCTCTACACCTTTTTCTGCTAAGGGCGATCCCCCTTGAAGATTAATGTGGTCTTCGATGAGCATTACTTCTCCCTTTTTAAAATTCAAGTTAATTGCGCCTGCAGCATTACTAATGATTACTTTTTTAATTCCCACACTGTGCATTAAGCGAATGGGGTAGGTTATTTGAAAATAACTCAAACCCTCGTAGGCGTGGAAACGTCCTTCAAAGACCAAAACTTTTTTCCCACATAAATTCCCATAGAGTAATCGAGCATGATGAAATTCCATGGTCGTATTGGGAAAATGAGGAATAGCAGCATAGGGAATTTCTTGTTCAACGTCTAGTTCGTTCACTAAATCGCCTAAGCCTGTGCCTAAAATAATTCCAAAATCAATAGAATCAATTCCTTTGGAATTCAGGAAAGCTTGACTTTCATCTATTTGTTGTTTTAATGTATGCATAGTGCTAAATCAGGATGTTGTTTTAAATCGTCAAGGGTGTCAATGTCATTTTTTTCGGACAATAAAAATAATTTTTCTGCCTTTAGATTGGTTTTTGTTTTTGACAATACTTCATCTGTTCCCCAGGCTTTTTTCTGAAATAATTCAGGGATAAAACGAGTTAAACCTAAAAGATAGTAACCACCGTCTTGAGACGGACCGAGTACAGCGGTAAAGTTTTCCAGAGCAGCGAACGCTTTTTCAATGTCCTGTGCTTCAAGTGTCCATAGATCTGTACCTATTATTACTACCTTTTCATGGGTGTCTAAGCCATTTTGAAACGCATTTGCCATGCGTGCTCCCAAGTCTTCCCCGTATTGTACTTTTTTCTCTTTGGCTGTTGCGCTAAACACATCATCATCAATAATCGACTGTGAATAATATATTGTAATATCACAGTTTAATTGCGCTAAAACAGCCGCTGTTTTTTCTAAAAGTCTTTGGTAGATCTTTAAAGCATTTTTATCGCCAATACCATTGGCCAAGCGCGTTTTCACCTTTCCTAATTGAGGATTTTTACAAAAAACGAGTAATAGGTTTTGTGCCATAGTGACTTATGCAATACTACCTTGACAGCTGCTTCCCGCTCCTGCGGTACAGCCATAGCAATGTTGAGAAAGCTGAATCTCTCTTTTTTGAAGGGTTTCAAGATTAAAGTCTCTAATGTGGTCTTTCCCTCCTTTAACTTTAAGGCCTAGCATTTGATTAAAGTCACAGTCGTACAGATAACCTTCCCAGCTTACCGAAAGAGTATTGGTGCACATAACATTTTGTGCAGCAGAAGGGTTGAATGCATCTACCAAGGTGTGCATGTATTCTTCATAATTTTCTGAAGCGATGAGGTAATCTAAAAATCGACTAATGGGTAGGTTGGTAATGGTGAACAATTGATTGAAATCTATATCAAAATCTTCTTTTAGCGCTTGTTTAAAATCGCTTTCAAGTGCTGCTTGGTCGCCAGGTAAAAAGGCTCCAGATGGATTATACACCAGATCTAATTCTAAAGCTGTATCGCTTTTTCCGTAGCCTACCTCATTAAGTTTATTTAAAGCTGCAATGGATTGATCGAACACTCCAGAACCTCGTTGTCTGTCTGTTTTATTTCGTTTATAAAAGGGAAGTGATGAAATAACATGTACGTTATTATTCTTGAAAAAAGTGGGTAAATCATGGTATTTTTTGTTGGCCATGATTATGGTCAAGTTTGAGCGAACAATTATTTCTTTTACCGTGGTGGTTGAACGTATTTGCGCTACAAACCACCTAAATTGCGGATGCATTTCTGGGGCTCCCCCTGTCAAATCAACAGTTTCAACTTGATTTTCTCGCATTACTTTAAGACAAGCTTCCAAGGTGACTTGATCCATCATTTCTTTCCGATCTGGACCAGCGTCAACGTGGCAATGTGCGCAAACTTGATTGCACATGTACCCAATATTTATTTGAAGAATGCTTAGTTTTTTGGGCTGAATTTCCGCTAACCCATAGTGTGTTAGCTTTTCTTTGAAAGTTGGGAGGCTACCGTCTTTAAAAATTCCATTTGATAAATAATCAAGTTGGTGTTGCGTGTCAGATAGTTTACTTGCACGTGCTTTTAATGATTTTTTGGTCATGATTACATGCTTAGTTGGTCGTGACGATTCATCATTTGTACCCCATGGACTAGTGCTGCTCCACTTTTTATCGCTGCGCCAACGTGAACAGCTTCCATCATTTCTTCTTTTTCAATGCCTTTTTCAAGACCGTCTTTTGTGTAGGCATCAATACAATAGGGGCATTGAACAACATGCGAAACTGCTAGTGCTATTAATGACTTTTCTCGGGCACTTAAATGACCGTCTTTAAAGACCTCTGCGTAGTAGTCAAAAAACTTTTTTCCCAGTGTTTCATTCCACTCTGTAATAGCACTGAATTTTTTTAGGTCTTCTGGTTGATAATAGGATTTTTTCATGGCGTTTAGTTTAGGCTAATGTATTGAGATTATTCAAAGAATCACTATCTTGTTAGTAGAACTTTTAAAGCCCGCTAATCAATGAAAAATGACCCTTATTAAAAACTAACTTCTTGTAAGTCAATCAATAATTTTGTAAAAATCTACAAAAAAATTACAGGTTTTTCTCTTCCGTTGAAGCGCGGATTCGTGTTCTAAATATTTTGTATACAAAATAAACTTATAACTTTAAATAAATAGACAATATTTGACGTTACTTAAGCGTGGGATTTATGCCTAAGACATTGGCCGCGTAATACTTCTCCATAAAAGCTTTTGATAAATATTCATGACCAAAAATTGAAGTGTCTTGCGCCATTTTTTGTATAAGGTTTCGTTCTCGATACTGCTTTAAATAGGCCTTAGACAAAGGAGCATAGCTGTAGTGCCAAGGTTCGTAAAAGAACCCTTTTCGAGAATTATCACGTGTGTAGACCAAAACAAAGCCATATGTTACAGCATTTTTTTCTAACCACAGCCGGAGTTTTTCAAATGCTCCTCCATCATGAAAATGCGTTTCAGATAAAATGTCACCTTCAACCTCTACATTCCCCAAAACCAAATCGATATCTGTTCCCCAATGGTGACGCGAGGTGCCTGGAAGTGTAGAATATTCAATTATTTTTTCAATGGCTGCCGTTGGGCTCATTCCACTTGCAACGAAACGCTTATATTTTCTATTCCAGATGCGTTTTTGAGAAGAATAACTTCGAAAACTAGAGACAACGTTAATTCTTATGCTATCATTTAATGCCGCTTTTCTCATCGCTGTAAAAGCTTTTGCTGCCTCAGGTTGAAGTTTAAAGTCTTCTCCCTGCGCGGCTAAAGTGTAGCGACCAAGCAGTAAACTATCTGCTACTGTAAAATTGTCTTGTCCCAAGACTAAAGTAGTTCCAAAAAAAAGAAAAAGGAGAGTTAAATATTTCATAGTAAAAACTTGTAATAGCAATAATGAGGGCCAATATGTGGAATGTTAAAAACATCACCATGAACATTGTAGGACAATCGTTGATAAAATGGCACAGCAGTTTGCCTTGCATTAAGCCATAAAAGTGAAACCTCCATTTGAGACAATCTTCTTTCAATTTCTTCCATTAGAAGTTTGCCAATGCCCTTTTTGCGGTGGGCTTCAAGGACAGCAACACCTCGCACTTGATATGATTTAGTCTCACTAAAATCAGGATGTTTTTTGTGATAGGCAGAAAGCACTCCCACAAGCGTTTCATTTGTATATGCCCCCAAGTGGATGCTTGATTTCAACGCATCGCCCTCAAACACACAACTTTCAATTGGCCTGCCTTTCCGTAAAACAATATGGCGTACGGGATAAGTCGTTTTAGCCTTTATTTGTCTTATTTCCCAAGCTGATTTCATACGTGAAAAGTAAACATTATTTTTCTCCATCACGATAAAAGAGCTACTTTCCTTTTTTAGTAATTTTGAAAATGCCAGTACAATTCTCTTTACTCGAACCCAAAGACATACCTGATATTGTTCCATTAATACAGGAGTTTAATGAAAACAAATTCTCTTCTGAAGTTTTAACCCAACGATTTGAAGCTATGTTTCAGCAACACTACGAGTGCGTGGGTGTTTTTGATGGAGATCGCTTAATTGGTTTAACCGGTCTGTGGTATCAAACCCGCCATTACTCTGGGCAAAGTTGCGAAGTAGATCACGTATACATTGATCAAAATTATCGGAGTGGTGGAATTGGAAAACAATTGTTCGAATTTATTGAAGCCCATGTAAAAAAGAAAGGATGTGAAGCCATAGAACTAAACACTTACGTTCAAAATACTGCTTCGCACAAGTTTTATTACAACCTTGGTTTTAAAATTTTAGGCTTTCATTTTTTGAAGGAAATCTAAAAGTAGCTTATATTTGTACCAATGCGGGAGTAGCTCAGTTGGTAGAGCGTCAGCCTTCCAAGCTGAATGTCGCCGGTTCGAACCCGGTCTCCCGCTCAACTTTCCACTTACTTTAACAACAATTAACAAATCGATGGCTTTTGCTTGCGCTTTAATGCTTAATTTTAAGCAATGAAAGCAACCTTTTCTCTTCTCTTTTCCCTGTGTTTTTTTGCCCTATCAGCACAAGACAAACGCGGCTTACTCCGCGGGAAGTTATTGTACCGCAATGTGAACGTGATTGCAGCAAACGTTGTGAACAATACAGCGCAAACCAACACCATTACAGATGGGGAAGGGGAGTTTGCAATACCAGCAAAAGTTGGAGATGAACTAATTTTCTCCTCAGTTGAATTTCGTATCAAAACTTTGAAAGTCACCCCTGAGGTTATCGCTAAAAATCGACTAGTGGTAGAAGTAAATGAACGACTTAATGTGTTGGATGAAATTGTTGTTGGCCCCGAAAATACCGAGAAATTTCTCGATTTAAAGAAAGAAGAATTTTCTCGTGTTGACTACACCCAAGATAAATCCTCCCAAGTTGATAATGTCATTTTACGTCAAGGGCAATTAGTCAACGGATTAAACATTATTAATGTAGCCAAACTCTTGGCCAAAGTAGTTCAAGGAAAAAATTTAAATGAAACGCGTACCCTAGTTCCTTCAAACGTATTGCCTGTTATTTTTGAGGAACGATTTTTTACCGATGACCTAGGACTCAAACAAGAAGAAGTTGTGGCTTTTCTTGAGTTGATGGACCGAAACCTACCAAGTGATCGATTATTGAAAAAGGACAAAGAATTTCAATTGATAGAATTCTTATTTACAGAAAGTGAAAAATTCAAGCAAAACCGTTGAGACACTTTTATACTTTTTTATGCCTTCTAATATGTTCCCAAGTACTGTTTGCCCAAAAATATAAATTACTCGAAGGGCAAGTAGCCCATCCAGAATTAGTGGTAGCTGGGATTCACGTCATTAATGCTGATCGTGGTTTAGCAGAAATTACTGATATAAACGGGAGGTTTCAAATCTCTGTTGCTGTGGGAGAACGCTTGGTTTTTTCTGGTATACAGTACAAAAAAAGAGAGTTGTTAATTTCGGAAGAAATATTTGCTCTAGAAGGCATCAAAATTTACCTCGAAGCTTTTGTCAATGAATTGGATGAAGTAGTGGTGAAACCGCACCAATTGAGTGGTAGTTTGAGTAACGATGTTTCAAACGTTCCCAAAAAAATTAATTTTGATGATGTAGGCATACCCGGGTATAAAGGCGTGCGAAAAGAAAAAATAGTTTCTGCACAAAATCTAATCCTTTCTACTTTATTACTTCCTATTTCTGGTGGGCTTAATGTTGATGCATTGTATAAACATCTATCGGGTTATTATAAAAAGCTTAAAAAAAGAAGAAAATTAGATGCGCAATTTGAAGCAATTTTTCAAGTAATCCGTTTTTATGGGTTGTACTTTTTTCTAGAAAACTATGCCCTAGAAGAAGAACAAGTTTATGATTTTGTTTTGGGTTGTTCTGAAAACACAGCACTCATTGATTTATTTAAAAAAAATAGACACGAAGAGGTAATAGAAGCTTTTGATCAATTTTATACTACCCAGTACAATGAGAATTAAATTCATATTCTTAGCCATTTTAATCAGTTTTTCCTTTGCAAAAACACACGAATATTATTTGAGTACAACCAAAGTACGTTGGGTACCTGAAAAAAATCAGCTACAATTTACAAGCCGCTTTTTTTTAGAAGACATTGAAGCCTTAATGCAAGAAGAAGTTGATCCCAAAGTGCAGTTTTCTCCAGATTCTTCAAAAAAGGCAATTGATGCTTTTGTTAGCGATTTTTACACTAAAAATATTGCAATCATGTTAGCGGGTGAGCAGCACTCTTTAACCTATCTAGGCCGTGAATATAAAGATGATTTACTTGTTGTTTATGCAGAACTAAACCCCAACAACGAAAGATTAGATAATCTCCAAATCAATGCGCGCTTCTTGGTAGATTTTTTACCCACCCAGCAAAATATTTTTCATCTCACCTCCCCAACAAAAAAGAAGAGTTTTCTCCTCACAAAAGACAATAACACCATTCGCTTTTCCCTGCGGTAAATACAAAAAAAAATCCGCTATCTTTAAGCTCATTTTATTTTAAATTAAACAATGAAAAAGTACATTTTAACCCCAATGTTCTTGCTAGTTGCTGGCTTTGTTTTAGCACAAGATTCAACAGCTATTCAAGGGCACAAGAACAACAACAAGTTCAAGCAGCTATATGAAGAGTTTGCAACACCAAACCGTTTTCGTACTGCTTCTGGTGCGCCAGGTGTAGATTATTATCAGCAACAGGTTGATTATAAAATGGACATTGAGCTAGATGATGCAAACACCAAGCTCTATGGTGAAGAAACCATTACCTACACCAACAACTCTCCTGATGCATTGCCTTATCTATGGGTACAGTTAGACCAGAACATCAGAAATGAAAATGACATGGAAGGGGCTAAAAACCCCTCAGGAGCCCCTAAATTTAGACGTGTAGAATCGTTTGTAGACGAGTTTACAGGAGAAAAATTTGTAGGAGGTTTTAACATAGAAGAAGTAAAAGATGCCAATGGGCGTCCTTTACGTCATACCATCAATCAAACCATGATGCGTGTAGACTTACCATCACCCATACCTAGTGGTGGGAAGTACACCTTTTCAATTAAGTGGTGGTACAAAGTAAATAATCACGTTACAGATCGTGCCCGCTCTGGTTACGAGTACTTCGAAAAAGACGATAATCGCGCCTATGTGATTGCACAGTTTTTCCCGCGATTAGCGGTCTACAATGACGTTGAAGGTTGGCAAAATTATCAATTCTGGGGCAATGGAGAATTTGCGCTCAACTTTGGAAACTATGAAGTGAACATCACTGTTCCTGCAGACCATGTGATGGAAGCCACAGGTTCTTTACAAAACCCAAAAGAGGTGTTGTCTAGAACAGAGTATCAGCGTTACAAAAAAGCACTGAATACGTTTGACAAGCCTGTGATGATTGTAACCCAAGATGAAGTAATCGAAAAAGAAAAAGTCAAGTCGGAGAAGAAAAAGACTTGGCGTTTTGTAGCAGAGAATGTACGTGATTTCGGTTTTGCTACTTCACGTCGCTTTATTTGGGATATGATGTCAGTAAAAGTGGGTGGTAAAAACGTAATTGCTGCTTCACTCTATCCAAAAGAAGGAAACCCACTATGGGAAGAATATTCAACCAAAGTAGTGGCACACACTTTAGAAGTGTATTCTAAATTCACCTTTGATTATCCATACCCAAAAGCTGTTTCAGTTCATGCCAAAAATCAGGGTATGGAGTACCCTATGATCTGCTGGAACTATGGGCGCCCAAATGAAGATGGCACCTATTCTGACCGCACCAAATATGGAATGATAAGTGTAATCATCCACGAAGTTGGACACAACTACTTCCCGATGATTGTAAACTCTGACGAACGTCAGTGGGGATGGATGGATGAAGGTCTAGATACATTCATGCAATTTTTAACTGAGCAGGAATTTCAAGATGACTATCCATCACGTCGTGGTGACCCTGCAAAGATTGTTCGTTATATGTCGGGTGACCAAGACTTTATTAGTCCTATAATGTCTAATCCAGAAAACGTATATCAACTTGGGCCCAATGCCTATGGTAAGCCAGCTACTGCTTTAAATATTTTACGTGAGACAGTAATGGGGAAAGAGTTGTTCGATTTTGCTTTTAAAACCTATGCACAACGTTGGATGTTTAAGCACCCAACACCTGAAGACTTTTTCCGTACCATGGAAGACGCTTCAGCTGTAGATTTAGATTGGTTTTGGAGAGGTTGGTTTTATTCAACCGACGTGGTCGATATAGGTGTTAAGTCAGTAAAACAATACTACGTTTCGCCAAAGCCTAGCCAAGAAGTGGTAGATCTTCTAGCCAATTATGGAATGACAGCAGATGATTTAGGTCCTTCTGTCTTTATGGTGGCTGATGACAGCGAAGATTTTTCTGCTGACTTGGCAGAAGGAAGCCCATCCGATCATTCTGAAGCATTGGCGAGCAATCTACCTGAAGAGAAAAGCTTACCAAAATATTTCTATGAAATTGAGTTCGAAAAACCAGGTGGTATTGTAATGCCAATTATTGTAGAGTATAACTATGCCGACGGTTCAACCGAGCGTGTGACCTATCCTGTACAAGTATGGCGTAAAAACGATAACTCTGTCCGTAAACTCCTAACCTCAGACAAAGAATTAACAGGGGTTACTGTTGATCCAGATGCTGCAACAGCAGATGTTAATTTGAACAATAATGCTTGGCCAAAAGAAGAAGCTGACACTGATTTTGATCAATTTAAAGCTAGAGTAAAAGGATAAACATCCATTCAATTATAGCAAAAAAGCAGCGATATTTTTCGCTGCTTTTTTTTTCGATTATCTTTGACAAAAACCAAGAACATGTTATTCATCAGTGGTGCTGAAATAGTGTTTATTTTCTTTGTGGTGCTTCTAATATTTGGCGCAGACAAAAT
This sequence comes from Candidatus Arcticimaribacter sp., assembly GCA_011526285.1. Lineage (GTDB taxonomy): Bacteria > Bacteroidota > Bacteroidia > Flavobacteriales > Flavobacteriaceae > Arcticimaribacter. The sequence continues at coordinate 3,538 of WTJU01000068.1, read as the reverse complement.
CCCTACCATTGCGCGTGGTTTGGCCAAAGGGATTACACAAGTAAAACAAGCTACAAACGATATCAAGTCGGAAATACAAAAAACAGCAGACCTTGATCCTACTGAGAATATAGGCGGAGATATTCAAAAAGAAATAAAAGAGGTTAAAGACGGATTCGATCAACTGACCAACTCCATTAAACGCAACAAATAATTAGTCTTAAATCTTTCTACTCAAAGTGAGACCATCCCTTAACGGAAGGAGCACAGTTTCAAGCGCTGGGTGTGAAGCCAATTCCTGATTAAAAGCTTTTAGTATTTTAGTGTCTTCGTCATTCTTTTGAGTTGCTTCAAGCACCTTACCGCTCCACAAAACATTGTCGGACAAGAGAAGTCCTCCTGAATTTAATTTAGGGAGTAGAAGCGGGAGGTAGTTGAGGTAATTTTTTTTATCGGCGTCCAAGAAAATCAAGTCATAGGTGCTATTGAGTTGAGGAATAATGTCCAATGCATTCCCCAAATGCTGATGGATTTGATTTCCCCAAGGGGAGCGATCAAAATAACTGCGTTGAAAATCTACTAATTCTTCGTTTTTGTCTAGCGTATCAATTATACCCTCTTTGGGTAACCCTTCGGCCAAACACAAGGTAGCATAACCAGTAAACGTTCCCACTTCTAAAATTCGTTTGGGAGAGAGTAATTTAGCGAGTAAACTTAAAAAACGCCCTTGCAATGGTCCACTTAACATACGGGGTTGCAAAACTTTGAGATGCGTTTCGCGGGTTAAATCTTTTAGCAGTTGTGGTTCCTCTTGGGAATGTTGAACTACATAATCAAAAAGTGAAGGAGCAATAAATTCCATTAGTGTTCTTTTGGTCTTGCATAAGGAAAGCGTTGAAGAAGTTGAGGTAAGGCATAACCATCGAGGCCATTAATTGTAACGACTTCTCCCAAGTCAAGCTGTACCCAGCCATCATCAAGCATCATTTCATTGGCTACGTAGACACCTTCAATAGCGCCAACCACCAAGCGAGTATCATTTTCTTTAATCAAGTAATCATTAACATAACGACAAGCAATTTGTACAGGTGCCCCCTCAACAAAAGGTGCAGAAAAGCCGCCTTTATATGTTGGGTTTAAATTGGTCTGATCAAATTCCGAAATAGTTTCAGGGTACTTGGCAGAAGTATGATGGGCATCTTCTATTTGATTTTTATTGATATGATTTACAGTAAACACCCCTGTTTTTTTCATGTTTGAAAAACTGTTTCGAGGTACCGTAGTTGGACGTAAAATAAAACCGAGTAGCGCAGGATTGCTGCCAAGGTGAATAATCGAGTTAAATACGGCTAAATTGGTTGTTCCATTTTCGGAAATACTTCCTATTAGGTTTGCCGATTTATAGCCAGAGATACTATTGATTAAATTATTTCGGTAGCGCGTGTTTAAGTCAGCAATAGTTGCTTTCGAAAAGTAGTGCATCTTTTTTCCTCAAAGATACGCTTATTCCGTGGGCTTATCTTCCTTCAATAAAATTGAAAGTGTAACGGCAAGCCCCAAGACTAGGCATCCAATGTAGATAAAATGTTTGTGATCCTCAATTCCCTTAAATTGACCACTTAACACATAATTATCTATCGTGCTGATAAAGAGTCCAAGAAAAACAATAAGAATTAAACCTTTGTATTTAGATAGGAAGTGCATCATGTTTTTTTTTCAATGTAAGCTTTTATTGGGGATTTGATCAATTAAATATGTTTATCTCTTGAAAATTAATAGGTTAAGAATGCTAGAAGCTTTTTTAAAAAAGCATCTCTTTCACCATAAATTAACGTGCTTGAAAGTATTTGTTTAATTTACAATTTCATCGGTTTATTCTATCAATCAAGAAAAAATCTAAACACTTTATTTCGTAATTTTACACGAATTTAAATAAAAGGATTATGGCATTTGACATTGAAATGATCAAAGCAGTCTATGCACGTTTAACGGAACGTGTGACACAAGCAAGAAAACTTACTGGAAAGCCACTAACGGCTTCTGAAAAGATTTTATATTCTCACTTATGGGACGGCACCTCTGATCGTGCCTATACCCGAGGAGCAGATTATGTAGATTTTGCTCCAGACCGGATAGCCTGTCAAGATGCAACGGCGCAAATGGCTCTGTTGCAATTTATGCAAGCAGGAAAAGCTAAAGTAGCTGTTCCAACTACTGTGCATTGCGATCACCTAATCCAGGCAAAATCTGGTGCAATTGAAGATTTAAAATCTGCAAACTCAACTTCAGCAGAAGTATTTAATTTTTTAGAATCAGTTTCAAACAAATACGGAATTGGTTTTTGGAAACCTGGGGCAGGAATCATTCACCAAGTGGTGTTAGAGAATTATGCTTTCCCAGGAGGGATGATGATTGGTACCGACTCTCATACTGTAAATGCAGGTGGTCTCGGAATGTTGGCCATTGGAGTAGGTGGAGCTGATGCTGTAGATGTAATGGCTGATATGCCTTGGGAATTAAAGTTCCCAAAACTTATTGGAGTAAAACTAACCGGTAAACTTAATGGTTGGACTGCCCCTAAAGATGTCATTCTAAAAGTTGCTGGAATTTTAACCGTTAAAGGCGGTACTGGCGCAATCATCGAGTACTTTGGTGAAGGAGCAGAGTCAATGTCCTGTACTGGAAAAGGAACCATTTGTAACATGGGAGCAGAAGTTGGAGCTACCACTTCTACCTTTGGCTACGACGATTCAATGGAGCGCTATTTGCGTTCTACTGGTCGTAATGATGTGGCTGATGCTGCCAATGAAGTAAAACAACATCTCACTGCAGATCCAGAAGTTTATGCCAACCCTGAACAGTACTTTGATCAGGTAATTGAAATTGATCTAGACACCTTAAGTCCACACTTAAACGGTCCATTTACACCAGATTTAGCCACTCCAATTGCTGAAATGTCAAAAACTGCGAAAGAAAATGATTGGCCTTTGCAAGTTGAATGGGGATTGATAGGTTCTTGTACCAACTCGTCTTATGAAGACTTGTCCCGTGCAGCTTCAATAGCAAAACAGGCGGTGGATAAAGGATTGGTGACCAAAGCAGAATTTGGAATCAACCCGGGTTCCGAACAAGTGCGTTATACTGCTGAGCGTGACGGATTATTAAGTGTCTTTGAAGACTTAGATGCAAAAATATTCACCAATGCTTGTGGTCCATGTATCGGGCAGTGGGCACGTGAAGGTGCTGAAAAAGAAGAGAAAAATTCGATTGTTCACTCCTTTAACCGAAACTTTTCAAAACGAGCTGACGGAAATCCAAATACCCATGCCTTTGTTGCTTCTCCAGAAATGGTTGCAGCCGTAGCAATAGCTGGACGTTTAGATTTTAACCCGTTAACAGACAAACTTATCAATCAGAAGGGTGAAGAGGTAACCCTTGATCCACCAACTGGCATGGAATTACCTCCAAAAGGTTTTGATGTTGAAGACAATGGCTACTTAGCACCAGAAGAAGATGGTTCTAGTGTTGAGGTAGTTGTAAAAGAAGATTCAGAACGTCT
>WTJU01000084.1 GCA_011526285.1 Candidatus Arcticimaribacter sp. | reverse complement strand
CTTATGTTACTCTCCGAATTTTTATTTGCACTTAATCAAGTTGATCGTATAGAAATTAAAACGCCTGATGGTGCTTTTGTTCCCCCTCATTTTCATATTACTGAGGTAGGAAAAGTAGAAAAGCACTTTATTGATTGTGGCGGCACCGAGCGAAAAGAAAGTGTCGTTAATTTTCAATTGTGGAGTTCCAATGATGTTGAGCACCGTTTGTACCCTCAAAAAACCATCGATATTATACGACTGTCGCAACAGCGTTTACAGCTAAAGGACGAGCAGATAGAAGTAGAGTATCAAGGCGAAACCATTGGAAAGTTTGCGTTGGGTTTTGACGGGAACTACTTTCACTTACTTCCTAAGCAAACCGATTGTTTGGCCAAAGACGCTTGCGCAGTTCCAGAACGAGAAACAGCTGCAAACGAAAGTTGCTGTGATCCCGCATCTGGCTGCTGTTAATTTCCTTTTAATAAATTGCGATTCTCTCCCTTATTTTCTGCGGTGGATCGTGGAGATTTCCCTAATTTTGTGCTTTAATTTATGAGCATGCAGAAAGACACCGCTATTTTTGATTTGATTCAAGAAGAAGAAAACAGACAACTCAATGGGATTGAGCTCATTGCATCAGAAAACTTTACTTCTCCAGCTGTTATGGAGGCCACCGGTTCAGTATTGACCAACAAATATGCTGAGGGCTACCCCGGCAAACGTTACTATGGCGGTTGCGAAGTTGTAGACAAAGTAGAGCAACTGGCCATTGACCGCGCTAAAGAACTCTTTGGGGCTGCCTATGCCAATGTGCAACCACACTCAGGAAGTCAGGCCAACACTGCTGTCTTCCATGCCTTTATTCAACCGGGCGATAAAATTTTAGGCTTCGACCTTTCGCACGGGGGGCATTTAACCCACGGGTCACCCGTTAACTTTTCGGGGCGTTTGTATGAAGCTCATTTTTACGGGGTACAAGAAGAAACAGGACGTTTAGATTACGAGAACATTCGTGCCATTGCCAAAGAAGTACAGCCGCAAATGATTATTGCAGGAGCTTCGGCCTACTCACGTGATATAGACTTCGCCAAATTCCGTGAAATTGCTGACGAGGTTGGCGCTTTCTTGTTGGCCGATATCTCCCATCCATCTGGCTTAATTGCTACGGGCTTATTGAGCAATCCAATCCCGCATTGCCATGTAGTCACCACCACCACCCACAAAACCCTTCGCGGGCCTCGAGGTGGATTAATTTTAATGGGAGAAGATTTTGATAATCCGTTCGGAATTACCTTGAAAAACGGTACTGTGCGTAAAATGTCGCACTTGCTTGATATGGCAGTTTTCCCCGGGAATCAAGGCGGGCCTTTAGAGCACGTAATAGCCGCGAAAGCAGTAGCTTTTGGTGAGTGTTTAGCCCCTTCATATAAAACCTATATGCAACAGGTACAAAAAAATGCACAGGCCATGGCCAAGGCATTTGTTGCACGTGACTATCACCTAATTTCTGGCGGAACGGACAATCACCTTATGTTAATTGATTTACGCAACAAAAACATTACCGGTAAAGACGCCGAATTGGCCTTGGTAAAAGCAGAGATCACCGCCAATAAGAACATGGTGCCTTTTGATGATAAGTCTCCTTTTGTGACTTCTGGAATTCGTGTTGGTACTGCAGCCATTACTACTCGTGGATTGAAAGAAACGGAAATGGAAACCATCGTAGATCTCATAGACCGTGTGATTAATAACTACCAAGACGAAGCTGTTTTGGCTGAAGTTGCTAAAGAAGTACATGCCCTAATGCAGGGACGCGCCTTGTTCAACTACTAATACGAACATTTGTAAGACTACAAAAGCGTGGTTTATCCACGCTTTTTTTATTCTCAACAAAATACAATTCCTTAAAAAAGAAGAAGGTCTGTATGACCAAAGCAACTATCCACCAGACCTTAATTTGTTTTTACCAATGGTCTAAAAAAGTTCTAGCGGTTGGTTTCCCAAGGCTTTTTATAAAAGTACAGTAATGTACCAAGGAGTGGGATAAAAAAGATAACCAACAACCAATAAAATGGTATAAGGTGTTTTTTAAAATTTCTATAGCTAAAGTCAATAAATGCCAATACACCTAAAAGAAAAGACAGATAAGAAATTATAATATAAAGGTTGCTCATGATTTTTAGTTATTTTCAGGGGTTAAATCATTATCTGAGTCTTCAGTACACCATATAGCACAAGCTGTTGCAATAGATGCTGAACACCCTAAATAACCTCCCGCAAGAGCACATAAATAATCACATTCTGGGTCATTTGCACAAATTCCCCATGCATCCCCAATACAACCTCTTGTGCATGACCACCATCCATGTTTACTTGAAGCTGAAAATGAATTTAAAATTTTTAAAGAATATAAATTTCCTTTTGTGTTTGTTAAACTAGCGGTTAGTATTTCTTTCCCAAAAATATTGTTAAAATTCACCTTATTGAGTCTACTATCTTTATCATAATAATATAATTCAATAATAGTTTTAAACTGGCCATTATAATTTTTTGAATAGTATAAAACTCCTAATGGTTGTCCTTTTTTCTTAGATTTTATAGAATATGTTATGACACCTTTTTCTTCATATGATGATACACTTTTGAAATCTAGACTACTAACTAAATTAGGA
>WTJU01000089.1:9357-10971 GCA_011526285.1 Candidatus Arcticimaribacter sp. | reverse complement strand
TGATTTATCTTCTTCGGTTTCGTCTTGATAGCGTCCAAAAGAATTTAAAACAACATCTGTCGCTGATCGATCTTCTATAATAGTTGTATTGTTACTCCCATTGTTGGAGTTGCGAAGAAAACCACTTACCGTAAATGAAGTTTTGTCATCAAAAAAATATTCTGCACCTAAATTGATAAAGAAACGTTCTCGCTGACGTTCATAATCTCTGTCTTCATTGGTAAATGTACTTGGTGCATCACCATTAAAATATTCACTATTAAAAACACCACCACCCAAAGATTTGGAGTCATTATAGGAAACAGTAGAGAAGATATTCAATTTTTCTGTGCGCCAATTTAAGTTAGTGTTCCCTCCGAAGGTCGTGGGAAAACCACCGTTTAGAATGAAAGAGCCATTAAAACCAGCCAGCTCCTCTCTTTTTAAAATGATGTTTAGAATACCAGCGGTGCCAGATGCTTCATAACGTGCAGAGGGAGAGGTAATAACCTCTACTTTCTCAATAGATTCTGCTGGTAATTGCCGAAGTGCATCTGGGCCAGAGAGCCCAACAAGCCCAGAAGGTTTTCCGTTGATGAGTATCCGCACATTGTCATTTCCACGAAGGGAGATGTTACCTTCAACATCTACAGAGACAGAGGGAATATTGTCCATTACATCAGAAACACTACCTCCACGTACGGTAATATCTCTTCCAACATTATACACGCGTTTGTCTAAGCGTATTTCCACTTCTGTTCGTTCTGCTACCAGCTCAACTTCATCTAGTGCATCAACTGAAATGCCTAGAGCAATGGTACCCAAATCGGTTGTTTCACGAAGAATTACTCCTTCATTAACGTTAGATTCAAATGAAATATACTCTGTCGTAATGGTGTATCGCCCTGGAAAAACTTCAAACTTAAAATTACCCTCTGCATCAGTAATCCCACCTTGCAAACGGTCTGGGAAACGTGGGTTTTTAAGTGTTATGGTAGCATATTCTAGGGGTTGCTTTGTTTCTTCATCAATTACCTTTCCCGAGAGGAGAATTTTTGGTCGTGCTTGATAGTTTTGAGGGCGCTGCGCTAAGGCAGTAAACCCCACGAGAAGTGTGAGGCAAAATAGTATAGTTTTTTTCATAGCGTGAAATAATATTCATTAGACTCTTTTTTTATCAAAAAGTTTCAGTCAGACGAAAATTATTTTAAAAAAGTAATCAATTTTTCTAGGGGTCTAGCGATAACTGCTTGATTTCCATTAGAAATGATAGGACGTTCAATTAGCTTAGGATATTCGGTTAAAGCTGAAATTAGTTCTTTTTCTGTCAATGATTTTCCTTTGAAATCAGACTTCCAAAGGGCTTCATTTTTTCTCACTAAAGCTTCTGCTGTATAGCCTAGCTCAGCTAATAGCGTTTGAATTTCCTTTTCTGTTAGCCGTTCTTTTTGATAGTCAACCACAGTAGGTTTGTGGCCATTTTCCTCTAAATAGGTTAGCGCCTCTCTAGATTTGCTACAACGCGGGTTGTGGTAAATGGTAAGTGTCATATAATCGATCGTTTTTTTAATTCTTTTTCTAGTTGTTCTGGCGATTTAAATTGAATAGAAGGAATATTCAATAACTCAGCTGCTT
>WTJU01000089.1:4976-9257 GCA_011526285.1 Candidatus Arcticimaribacter sp. | reverse complement strand
GTGCCTTCAATCGCATCGCCTAACATTTCTTCCCAACGCCCGTAATACATCCGGATCCATTCTTCATAAGTTGGGAATAACGCTACCCGTTCTTCGGTTGCTTTCTCGAGGGGATAGCCTGCATCTTGATTTTCATTCCAATCCATGGTACAGATTTCCCGATAAAACCAAGCCAATTTTTCCTCATCCTTAAAAATAGCTTTATATATGTAGTCGGGATTCCAGTCAATTAAAACCCCTCCTAAATCAAAAATGATAGTTTTGGTTGTTTTCATAGCCCATCCGTTTCTGTTTTTTGACCCATAAACATAAGATAAGCCTTTAGGAAAGCATCAATATTTCCATTGAGAACACTTTCTACATCACTGGTCTCCTCTTGGGTACGAACATCTTTAACCAACTTGTAGGGTTGCATTACATAGTTGCGAATCTGTGATCCCCATTCAATTTTCTTTTTTGAGGCCTCAATTTCGTCACGTGCAGCCATTTTCTTTTGCAACTCAATTTCATAAAGTTGCGATTTTAGTAATTGAATGGCTTTGGTTTTATTTTCCAATTGAGAACGTGTCTCTGAATTCTCAATCATAATACCAGAGGGCGCGTGACGTAGGCGTACCGCTGTCTCAATTTTATTGACACTTTGACCTCCCGCACCACTAGCACGCATGGTTTCCCAACTAATGTCTGCAGGATTAATGATGATCTCAATACTATCATCTACCAACGGATAAACATATACAGAGACAAAAGAAGTATGACGTTTAGCATTGCTATCAAAAGGGGATATTCTCACCAAACGATGCACTCCATTTTCACCTTTTAACCAGCCAAATGCAAAATCTCCCTCAATCTCTAGGGTCACTGTTTTGATTCCAGCAACATCACCCGCTTGGTGATTGAGTTCTTTGAGTTTATAGCCTTGTTTCTCTCCCCACATTAAATACATGCGCATGAGCATTTCTGCCCAATCACAACTTTCAGTACCTCCAGCACCAGCAGTAATTTGGAGCACCGCGCTAAGCGCATCTCCCTCATCAGATAACATGTTGCGGAATTCAATGTCTTCAAGAAGCTCTAGCAGGTTTTGATAAGCGTCATTCACCTCTTTTTCTTCAACTTCCCCTTCTTTAAAAAAGTCAAAAAGGACTTCAAGGTCATCCAATTGTAGATGCGCTTGTTCATAATCGCTTACCCATTTTTTAAGGGTTCGCAATTCCTTCATGTGACTCTCTGCTTTTTTGGGGTCGTTCCAGAAGTCTGGATCTAAGGTAAATTCTTCTTGATTTCGAATTTGGATTTCTTTGGCATCAATGTCAAAGATACCTCCTTAACGCGCCAAGGCGTTCAAAAAGACCCTTTAGTTGATCTGTTGTTAGCATGCTTTATTTTTATGTAAAAATAGAATTAAACTTGGCCTTTTTTTATTTGTAGTAGATTTTTTTTAGCTTAAACAACTCAAACAAATATGATGGCATTAAAACACTATTCTACACTACTATTTTGTTTGCTTCTCACCTTAGGACAAGCACAGAAAAAGCGAAACAAAACAATTGAAAAATCGGCAATTAGCACAAATGAAAAAGCCTATACTGGTTTTTTTGATTTTAGCTACAATGCGGCCAATGGATCAATTGTGTTAAAAATTGAAAAGTCTACCCAGCTCGACCAACCCTTTTTGTATGTCAACGGTCTTAGTGCTGGAATAGGAAGTAATGATATTGGTTTAGACCGTGGACAATTAGGAAACGAGCGCGTAGTTCATTTTACAAAAATGGGAGACAAAATCATGTTAATTCAACCCAATTTGGATTACCGCAGTACTTCTAGTAATTCACTAGAACAAGCTTCAATTGCACAAGCATTCGCTAAATCCGTTCTTTATGGCTTTCCCATCAAAGCAAGTTCTTCTACGCATTATACCATCGACTTAACCCCTTTTTTAATGCAAGATGCACATGGGGTAGCACAACGTTTAAAGCAACGAAAACAAGGAAGCTATAGTGTAGATAGAAACCGTTCTGCAATAGCGCTAGAACGAACCAAGAATTTCCCTAAAAATTCAGAATTCGATGTAATGATGACGTTTAAAGGAGCGCCACAAGGCAGTTGGATTCGTTCTGTAACTCCTACGCCAAATAGCGTTACGGTGCATCAGCATCATTCTTTTATTGCCTTACCCGAGGTTCCTATGACAGCTCGTAAATTCGATCCGCGTTCTGGAACAATTCCGTTTAGTTATAATGACTATTCTACACCAGTAAATGCTTCAACGCGTAAAGTTTTCTCACTGCGCCACCGCTTGGCTAAAAAAGACCGAGAGGCTGCTGTGAGTGAAGCGGTAGAGCCCATAATTTATTATTTGGACAATGGTACGCCAGAGCCCGTAAGATCAGCACTCTTAGAAGGAGGGGCGTGGTGGAACCAAGCCTTTGAAGCTGCAGGGTATAAAAATGCTTTTCAGATTAAAATCCTACCTGACGATGCTGATCCAATGGATGTGCGCTACAATGTGATTCAATGGGTACATCGTTCAACACGAGGATGGAGCTATGGCGCCAGTGTGGTAGATCCACGAACAGGAGAAATCTTAAAAGGACATGTTAGTTTAGGAAGCTTGCGAATACGTCAAGATTTTATGATCGCTCAAGCCCTAACCGACGCTCCTTATGCAAATGGAAATACGGACGATTCACCCATGTTGAATATGGCGCTAGCACGCATTCGGCAGCTGTCTGCACACGAAATAGGGCACACCTTAGGTTTTGCTCATAACTTTGCTGCAAGTGTAAAGAATCGCGCTTCTGTAATGGACTATCCTCACCCAACCTTGGAACTTATTGATGGAAAAATCTCTTATCAGAACGCCTATGCGGTTGGCATTGGTGATTGGGATAAAGTAAGTGTGAAATACGCTTATTCTGACTTCCCTGAGGGGACCAATGAAACAGAAGCCTTAAATGCAATCTTATCAGAAAGTATTGCTGAAGGACATCGGTTTATTTCTGACCAAGATGCACGACCCATTGGGGGAGCACATCCGTATGCTCATTTATGGGACAATGGGGGTACAGCAGTAGGGGAGTTTGAGCATTTACTCAACATTCGAAAGATTGCCCTAGAAAATTTCTCCACAGACCAGTTAAAACCGGGAGAGCCTATTTCAGTTCTCCGTGATCGTTTGGTACCGCTATATTTTTTACATCGTTATCAACTTGAGGCAGTGGTTAAATTAGTTGGAGGACAGGAATACGACTATGGCGTTAAGGGTGCAGCAAATACAGCAGTTAAGTCTGTCTCATCTAAAGAACAACGCGAAGCTTTACAAGCGCTGGTAGCCGCTCTAGATCGAACTACATTGTCAATTCCAACCGCAGTTCGTGAACTACTTCCGCCACATGCGTTTGGCTATGGGGCCTCTCGTGAAAGCTTTGCTACACAAACTGGACTTACATTTGATCCTTTTGGTGCAGCGCATACATTGAGTGATGCGGTACTTGGCATGCTTTTACATCCACACAGAGCTAGCCGTTTGGCACAACAAGGGGTGTTTGATGCAAATCAACTCACCCTCAAAGAAACCCTCTCCTTGTTAATTGAAACAGCATTTAAAGTAAAGCACAGCAATGCCGAAGCAAAAGCACTACAACAAATAGTACAAGGTAACCTTATGCAACATTTAATGCGTTTAGGCAGTGAATCATCTGTTTCTCATAGGGTAAGAGGTGAAGTGCATGAGCAATTGTATGCACTCGATCAATGGATTAAAAATCAGAAGAGTATGCCCTATGCTCATTTTTACCGATCAACCATAGAGAATTATTTTGAGCATCCTAGCGAAATACAACCTTTAAGAACCCCTAAAATACCTGATGGCTCTCCTATTGGTATGACCCTTGAATGCTATTAGCCAATGGAAGTCAATTTAATTAGCGATACGGTTACACGTCCAACAAAAGAAATGTTGGATTACATGATGCAGGCTCCTGTGGGAGATGACGTGTTTAAAGAAGACCCAACAATTAATGCGCTGGAGAACAAAGTCGCCCAACTCTTTGGGAAAGAGGCAGCGTTGTTTTTCCCTTCGGGTACCATGGCCAATCAAACAGCCATAAAATTACACACCAACCCGGGGGAGCAATTAATTTGCGATCATTATGCCCATATATTTAACTATGAAGGCGGCGGGGTGAGTTTTAATAGTGGTGTTTCTTGTGCACTCATTGAGGGTGAACGGGGCCGAATAACCGCTGAACAAATTAAAAAGCGCATCAATCCAAGTGA
>WTJU01000089.1:0-4876 GCA_011526285.1 Candidatus Arcticimaribacter sp. | reverse complement strand
GAAGCCATTGACAAAGCGCTACGTGTGCGAAAAATGTTAGGTGGCGGAATGCGCCAAGCAGGCTATTTAGCGGCAGCTGCACTTTATGGAATAGAACATCATTGGCCTAGAATGGAGGAAGATCACCACAAAGCAAAATCTTTGGCAGCAGAGGTTGCTAAACTACCTAGTGTACGTTATGTCGCTCCTGCAGATACCAACATTGTCATCTTTGAGTTTGAAACAGAGCAGCGTGAAAATGAATTCATGAAGCACATGGAGAAGCATAGCATACAGTTAATTAGTATGGGTTCTGGTAAACTTCGATTTGTGACTCACTTGGATTATACGGACCAACAACATGATTATGTCGTAAAATGCATACGAAACTTTTAAACTGCCCTTTTATGAAATCAAATCGGATTATTTTATCCTTACACAAGAGACTATTATTTTTGTCACTTCCAATCGCAAGCATGGCTTGTACTAATTTAACACCTGAAATGAGACCAGATCAATCGCTTGTTCCGCCACTAGCCGATCAAAAGCCCTATCAGCACAAACTTCACAATGACATTCGTTTAGATGAATTCTATTGGTTGAATGAACGCGATAATCCTGAAGTAATTGACTATCTAGAACGAGAGAATGACTATTATCAAAAGTCAACACAACACCTTGTTCCTCTTCAAGATAATTTATTTGAAGAGATGAAGGGTAGAATTAAAGAAGATGACAATTCGGTTCCTTATTTCTACAACGGTTATTGGTACATTACACGCTATGAAAAAGGGCAAGATTATCCCATCTATACACGTAAAAAGGATAGCCTTACAGCCCAAGAAGAGATTTTGTTTGATTGCAACGAAATGGCCAAAGGACACGACTATTTCCGCCTTGTTGGCATAAATATTAGTCCAGACAATACAAAGGCAGTTTTTGGTGTAGATACAGTATCGCGAAGACAGTATGTTTTGAAAGTTAAAGACTTAGTTTCTGGAGAAATTTTTGATACTTCTATTGAAAATACAACCGGTGGTAGTGTTTGGGCCAAAGACAATGAACACTTTTTTTACACCAAAAAGAACCCAGTTACCCTTCGTTCTGAAGCCATTTACCGTCATCGTTTATCAGAATTAAATGCCTCAAGTGAGTTGATTTTTGAAGAGAAAGACGATACCTTTTCATGCTATGTAACTTCATCAAAATCAGAAGACTATATTTTTATTGGATCCTATAGTACCCTTACAACAGAATTCCAATACCTAGATGCTTCTTCACCCTTAGATGATTTTAAGTTCATTCAAGAACGTATTCCAGAATTGGAGTACAGCATCTCACATTATAAAGACCACTTTTATATTTTCACCAATGCCGATGGAGCAAAAAACTACAAGGTGATGAAAACACCTGTAGATAAGACATCCAAAGAACATTGGGAAGAAGTTTTACCCCACCGAGAAGCAGTTTTATTGGAGGATTTAGAGCTGTTTAATGATTTCTGGGTAGTGACAGAACGCAGTAATGGTTTGACGAAAATAAGAATCCAAAAGTGGGATGGAAGTGAAGATTATTACTTGCCACTTGAAGGGGAAACCTATACTGTTTATACTACCACTAATATTGCTTTTGACACAACAAAACTTCGCTATGTGTTTAACTCTATGACCACACCAAGTAGTGTGATGGAGTTTGATATGGCATCAAAAGACAATGTTATTTTAAAAGAACAAGAGGTTCTTGGTGGAAAATTTAACAAGGAAAATTACCTAGAAAAACGTATTTGGGCCACTGCTGCTGATGGGGTTAAAATCCCTATTTCACTGGTTTACCACAATGATACAAAACTAGGTGAAACTACACCAATTTTGCAATATGCCTATGGCTCATATGGGTCTACCATTGATCCTGGATTCTCAACAACACGACTGAGCTTGCTTGATCGCGGATTTGCCTATGCTATCGCGCATGTGCGCGGGGGAGAATATTTGGGGAGGCAATGGTACGATAATGGGAAAATGTTACACAAGAAAAATACATTTACAGATTTTATTGCCTGTTCCAAGTTTTTAGTAGAAGAAGGTTATACTTCTACCAACCATCTGTATGCTTACGGTGGGTCTGCTGGAGGTTTGTTGATGGGGGTAATTGTGAATGAAGCACCAGAACTATATCACGGGGTTATCGCTGCGGTTCCTTTTGTTGATGTAGTTACCACTATGCTAGATGATTCAATTCCACTCACAACGAGTGAGTATGACGAGTGGGGAAATCCGAATGATGAAGAATACTACCATTACATCAAGTCCTATTCACCTTATGACAATGTGCAAAAACAAGCCTATCCCAACCTGCTAGTAACCACAGGATTGCATGATTCTCAGGTGCAGTATTGGGAACCCGCAAAGTGGGTTGCTCGTTTACGCCTAAATAAAGAAGACAATACCGTTTTATTCCTGGATACTAATATGACTGCTGGGCATGGTGGTGCGTCTGGTAGATTTGATTCACTAAAAGAAACTGCTAAAAAGTTTGCCTTTCTTCTCGCCCTGGAGAATAATGTAAACTAAGTTTTTTTGATTAAATTTGCTGCGGTTTACTCAAACGAAACCAAAACTATGGCTAAAGGAATACAAGCAGTTCCAAACTTACTCGCTTTAGTAGGTGATACCCCACTGGTTCAACTCAATAAAATTGTAGATGGATTTGAAGGAGCGTACTTTGCAAAGTGGGAGGCTTATAACCCTGGCCACTCCAATAAAGACCGTATTGCACTTCACATCATTGAAGAAGCAGAGCGCCAAGGATTAATTAAAGACAAAATGACCATTATAGAGACTACCTCTGGTAATACAGGGTTTAGTCTAGCCATGGTTTCTATGATTAAAGGATATGACTGCATCTTAGCGGTTAGCTCAAAGTCCTCTGAAGATAAAATCAACATGCTCCGTTCAATGGGAGCTAAAGTTTATGTTTGTCCTGCCAATGTAAAGGCCGATGATCCACGTTCTTACTATCAAGTGGCCAAGCGATTGCATGAAGAAACCAATAATTCAATTTACATCAACCAATACTTTAATGAGCTAAACACATTAGCGCATTATAAAAGTACTGGCCCAGAAATCTGGGAACAAACCAACGGAGAGATTACTCATTTGGTGGCTTGCAGCGGTACTGGTGGAACTATTTCTGGCACTGCGCGTTATTTGAAAGAACAAAATCCGAATATTCGTATCATTGGTGTTGATGCTTATGGTTCTGTACTGAAAAAATACCACGAAACACAAGAGTTAGACCCCAAGGAAATCTATCCCTACCGCATAGAAGGGCTAGGGAAAAATTTAATTCCAACAGCAACAGACTTTGACGTGATAGATAAGTTTGTTAAAGTTACTGACGAGGAAAGCGCCCATACTGCCCGTGAAACGACTAAAAAGGAAGGGATGTTTGTGGGCTATACGTGTGGTGCGGTGGTTCAAGCAATGAAACAACTTCAGGCTGAGAATGAGTTTGATAAGAACAGTAAGGTAGTTGCCATTTTCCCAGATCACGGTTCGCGCTACATGAGTAAAATATATAGTGATCGGTGGATGAAAGAACAAGGTTTCTTTGATTCTGATCATGTTGAAGACCCCAAAAAAGTAGAATATATTCAATAAACGTTTGGCACGCGTAGATCGCTAATGATGATGAAAGATTTATTTGAACGCATATTAGAAAACAAAGGCCCTTTAGGAAAATGGGCTTCTGTCGCAGAGGGGTATTTTGTCTTTCCAAAATTAGAAGGACCTATTTCCAACCGTATGACATTTAACGGGAAAGAGGTAATTACCTGGAGTGTTAACGATTATCTTGGCTTAGCCAACCAACCAGAAGTGCGTGAGGTTGATGCTGCTGCTGCTGCAAAATATGGATCAGCACATCCCATGGGGGCTCGTATGATGTCGGGCCATACTGACTTGCACGAACAGTTGGAAAGAGAATTGGCAGAATTTGTCAATAAAGAAGCCGCCTATGTACTCAATTTTGGCTACCAAGGGATATTATCAACCATAGACACTTTGGTCTCTAAAAACGATGTAATAGTTTATGACGTAGACGCCCATGCATGTATTATTGATGGCGTACGTTTACACCATGGTAAACGCTTTACCTATAAGCACAACGACATTGAAAGCCTTGAGAAAAACTTAGTGCGGGCAACAAAAATGGCTGAACAAACTGGAGGAGGGATACTAGTGATCTCAGAAGGTGTGTTTGGAATGCGAGGCGAACAAGGACGTTTGAAAGAAATTGTAGCCTTAAAAGAAAAATTCCAGTTCCGTTTGTTGGTAGATGATGCGCATGGATTTGGTACACTTGGAGCACGTGGTGCTGGAGCAGGAGAGGAGCAAGGCGTACAAGACGATATTGATGTTTATTTTGCCACATTTGCAAAATCTATGGCCTCTACAGGGGCATTCATTGCAGCAGATAAAGAAATCATTGACTTTTTAAAGTATAACATGCGCTCGCAAATGTTTGCCAAGTCCCTGCAGTCTGTGTTGGTTGAAGGTGCGCTTAAGCGTTTAGACATGCTGCGTAACCGTCCAGAGTTTAAAGCCAAATTGTGGGAAAACGTAAATGCATTACAAAACGGTTTAAAAGAACGTGGCTTTGATTTAGGAACGACACAGAGTTGTGTTACCCCAGTATACCTTAAAGGGAGTATACCTGAAGCTATGGTATTGGTAAAAGACCTGCGTGAAAATTATGGAATTTTCTGTTCAATTGTAGTTTATCCTGTGATCCCTAAAGGATTAATTCTATTGCGATTAATACCAACAGCTACACATACCCTAGAAGATGTTTCCATCACCCTAGATGCTTTTTCTGCCATCCGTGAAAAGCTTGAAAA
>WTJU01000046.1 GCA_011526285.1 Candidatus Arcticimaribacter sp. | reverse complement strand
CAATGTCGTTTTTTGTAATATGATTTGTAGGGTAGCTGCGGTCTATTTCGGTTTCTAAATCATAAGAAGGAGTAGTAGCACCAAGTAAAAATTCCCCACTATATGCTTTTTCTTGCCCTTGAAATTCTTGTATTGACTTGGTCATTTTACCACAGCATAAAATGAGTAATCCTGTGGCTAGCGGATCGAGCGTTCCGGCATGTCCAACTTTTATTTTTTTGATGTTTAAGTGCTTGCGAATCAACCATCGCACTTTATTCACCACTTGAAATGAACTCCAATTTAAGGGTTTATCAATCAGAATAACTTGACCCTCGAGAAAGGCTTCTTTTGAAATTTCCATTGTTTAGGCAAGGATTAATGCAAAAAGCCCAACTGCAAAACAGTACCAGCTAAAGTATTTTAGTTGCGCTTTTTTCACAATAGAAATCATCCATTTACAAGCAAAAACCCCTGTGATAAAAGCGGTAGTAAACCCAATGATTAGCAAGCTTAAATTATCGTTAGCGTTTATAGAATCTACTTCTAGTAAGCTTTTGGCCATGCTTCCAAAAATGAGTGGAATTACCATTAAAAACGAAAAGCGAGCGGCTTTTTCCTTATCAATTCCTAGTAATACTGCTGTAGCAATAGTAGCGCCACTCCGCGAAATACCGGGAAGAATTGCAATGGCTTGAAGCAGTCCAATAGTCAATGCAGATTTTACATCAACATCTTTTTCACTTGCTTTAGCACGATCAGCCAAAAAAAGAAGCAGTCCTGTGAGCAAAAGCATTAGACCAACTAAAATGATATTTTGGTCAAATAGTGCGGTTATCACGTCCTCAAAAAAGAGACCCACCAATGCTGCAGGAATCATTGAAAGAACGATATGTAGTGAGAAGTAGAAAGCGGGACTGGCTTTAAATGAAGCCAATTCTTTTAGAATAGAACCAATATCTTTCCTAAAAACCACAAGCGTGCTTAATGCAGTTGCCCCATGCAAAACAATGGTAAACAAGATGCTTTCTTCTGGAAGTATATCGGCCTGTGTGAGCGCTTTTGCTAGTTCTAAATGACCGCTTGATGAAACGGGTAAAAACTCTGTTAGGCCCTGAATAATTCCCAGCAGCAAAGCAGTTAATTCATTCATTTTTTATTTCCATTTAAGAGAATGGAATACATGGCTAGACCAAAGCCTAGGAGAACAAGACTAGGGGCTAATCGAATGCGTTGAAAATTAAAAATGGCAGGATTAAATACCGAAGGATCATCACTGCCACCACCAGCCATTAAAAAAAATCCAAGGGCGATTACCGCTACAGAAATCAGTAGCATACGATAGTTTTTTGAACCGAATAAAAATTCTTTTTTTGTAGTGGGCATCTTTTTCATTGGGTCTAATTTACGGCATCAGTGGTTAAGTTAAGAAAACGCTGGGTAGCAAAAAAAGTACTTGCAGCTGTAATAATAATCCCCAGGGCAATAACAGCGGCAAAAATCAGCCCTGCCTCTTCTGGGCTTCCCAATAAATTTAATTCGGGAAAACGTTTGTTTAGTTCTAGAAGTAAATACCCTAGACCTCCACAAGCCAAAAGAGCGCCTAATACCCCCAATTGCAAATGTTTCCAGATAAAGGGTCGGCGAATAAAGCTCTTTGTCGCGCCAACCAATTGCATGGTTTTAATAATCATCCGTTTTGAATAGACCGATAAACGAATAGAACTGTTAATGAGGAGTATTGCAATAACAATGAATAACGCGCTAAGCGCCATAATTCCTTGTGTTATTTTTTTGATGTTTTCATCTAAAATTTCCAAAAGAGGACGGTCATAAAAAACTTCGTTGATGTATGGTTGCTGTTCAAAATCTTGTTTCAGTTGTGCTAAGAACGCAGGGGAAACGTAGTCTGAGATAAAGTAGACATCAATTGAACTTAAGAGAGGATTGTATCCCAAGAATTCCATAAAGTCCTCTCCGATGGCATTGGCATGACTTTCGGCAGCCTCTTCTTTAGAAATAAATTGAGCGCTTTTGGTTTCTTTTCTAAGCGCTAAGCTTTTTTGCAATTGCTTCACTTCAATTGGCTTTGCGCTATCGTTAATGTAAATTGTAAAAGCTATTTGCTCTTTAAAATGATCGGCTACTTTTTTTGAATTAAGTAAGAGCAAGCCCAAGATACCAACAAGAAAAAGCACGAGACTAATGCTAATGACCACAGAAAAATAGGTCGATAGTAAGCGTCTTTTTTGGTAATTGTCTTTCCCGTTCATGAAGGTATTCGCTGGCGTCTTGGGGTAAAATTACAAAACAGCTACTAAAATATATTCTTGACTTGGATAAACTTTTTCCTTTCCTGCATTAGCGCTACTTTTGTGGGGTTATAAAATCAAATTCTCGTGGGTTATAATTTCCTTGAAATCGAAGAAAAGTGGCAAGGCTATTGGGCAAAAAACAAAACCTTTCATGCCAAAAATGAATCACAACTTCCCAAGTACTACGTCTTGGATATGTTTCCATACCCCTCTGGAGCAGGACTTCATGTGGGTCACCCACTGGGCTATATCGCTAGCGATATCTACGCGCGCTACAAAAGACATAAAGGCTTTAATGTTTTGCATCCACAAGGCTATGATTCCTTTGGACTTCCAGCAGAGCAATATGCTATTCAAACAGGACAACATCCTGAGCTAACCACAAAAACCAATATTGCGCGCTACCGCGAACAGCTTGACCGCATTGGTTTTTCGTTTGATTGGAGTAGAGAGGTACGCACATCAAACCCTGATTTTTATCGTTGGACGCAATGGATTTTTCTTCAATTGTTTCATTCCTATTACGACAAAACAGCAGACAAGGCGAAGCCGATATCCTCACTTGTTGAGCAATTTGAGCAAAACGGAAATCTATCCGTAAAGGCCGAGTGTGCTGCTACAGTAACTCCTTTTACAGCTGAGGAGTGGAATGGTTGTACCACGTCAAAAAAAGAAGAGATTTTATTGGACTACCGTCTTACCTACATCTCAGAAACAGAAGTTAACTGGTGTGCAGAACTAGGGACAATTCTAGCCAACGATGAAATTGTGAACGGAGTTTCAGAACGCGGTGGATATCCAGTAACCAAAAAGAAAATGAAACAATGGAGCATGCGCATTGGTGCCTATGCAGAGCGCTTGCTTCAGGGTCTAGCTACTGTAGACTGGCCTGAGTCGCTCAAAGAAATGCAGCGCAATTGGATTGGAAAATCTATTGGTGCTTCAGTTCGTTTTCCCGTTGAAGGGCATCAAGCTACTTTGGAGGTTTTCACTACCCGTCCTGACACATTGTTTGGTGTGACCTTCATGACCCTTGCGCCAGAGCTAGAATTAGTAAAGAAAATTACAACAGCAGAGCAAAAAGCTTCTGTAGATGCTTATATCGAATCAACCGCACAGCGATCAGAGCGCGACCGTATGGCCAATGTGAAAACCATTAGCGGTGTGTTTACAGGAGCTTATGCATTGCACCCCCTAACCCAAGAACGCGTGCCCATTTGGATTGGGGATTATGTTTTGGCAGGCTATGGAACTGGAGCAGTTATGGCTGTGCCCTGTGGAGACCAGCGTGATTATGATTTTGCTAAACATTTTGATATTCCCATTAAGAATATTTTTGCTGAAACAGATATTTCTGAGGCGGCCTATGCAGAGAAAAGTGGAGGAGTTAAACTACAAGACTCAGGCTTCTTAAACGGGTTAGAATATAAAGAAGCCATGACCAAAGTAATTCAACACCTAGAAGAGAATAACATAGGTCAAGGAACAATAAACTACCGTTTACGCGATGCAATTTTTAGTCGACAACGGTATTGGGGAGAACCCATTCCGGTATATTACCAAAATGGTCTTCCTGTTCCATTAGATGAGAAACATTTACCCTTAGAACTTCCCAAAGTAGAAAATTATCTACCCACGCAAGACGGAGCTCCGCCTTTGGGTAATGCCACCCATTGGGCTTGGGATGTCGAGGAAGAAAAAGTAGTCGACAATAAGCAAATAAATCATGAAACAGTTTTTCCATTAGAAATGAATACCATGCCAGGCTGGGCGGGGAGTTCTTGGTATTTTTATCGCTATATGGACCCGCATAATGCAACGGCGTTTGTTTCAAAAGAAGCAGCGGACTATTGGAAAGAAGTCGACCTCTATTTAGGCGGGAGTGAACACGCCACAGGACATTTGCTCTACTCTCGTTTTTGGCAAAAATTTCTTTTTGATTTAGGCCATTTGCCGGTAGAAGAGTACGCTAAAAAATTAATCAATCAAGGAATGATTCTTGGTTCTTCTGCATTTGTATATCGAAAAGCAGGAACCCAAGAATATTTATCCAAAGGCTTAATTGAAGGGGAGCAAGTTGAACCTATTCGCGTAGACATTTCATTGGTAAACCTATCAGACGAGTTAGATTGTGAAGCGTTAAAAAAGTGGCAACCCCAATTTGCAGAAGCACGCTTTGTTTTAGAAGATGGTGTTTATAAAGTGGGAAGAGAAGTGGAGAAAATGTCCAAGTCAAAATACAACGTAGTCAACCCAGACCAAATTTGTGAAGACTACGGTGCAGACACCTTGCGTATGTATGAAATGTTCTTGGGACCCATAGAGCAGGCAAAGCCTTGGAATACTGCTGGAATATCAGGGGTGCATTCTTTTTTGAAGAAGACATGGCGTTTGTATCATCCCAATGAAACGTTTTCTGTAAGCGACGATGCTCCTTCGGCAGAGTCATTAAAAACACTACACCAAACCATTAAAAAAGTAACAGAAGACATTGAGCAGTTTTCCTTTAACACCTGTATCAGTGCCTTCATGATTTGTGTAAATGAGTTGTCGGCGCAAAAATGCAATCAGCGTTCAATATTAGAACCGTTGGCCATTTTACTTTCTCCTTTTGCTGTGCATTTGGCTGAAGAATTATGGGAACGTTTAGGGCATAGCGATTCTGTTAGCACAGTTTCTTATCCAATTTTTGAGGAAAAATATTTAGTTGAAAGCTCAAAAAATTACCCCGTTTCCTTCAACGGAAAAATGCGCTTTACGCGTGAGTTGTCGTTAGAGTTATCGCCAAAAGAAATTGAAGAAATTATCTTAGCAGATGAACAAACACAGAAACACCTTCAGGGGAGAACCCCAAAAAAGGTCATTGTTGTTCCGGGTAAAATAATAAATATCGTTGGCTAATGTGGATTGATCTAATTGGTTTTATGGCCGCGTTTCTATCAACAGCTGCCTTTGTACCACAAGCCTATAAAATTTCAAAAGAAAAAACAGCCAAAGGAGTTTCCCTTACCATGTATTTGGTTATGTTAACTGGAGTGCTTTTATGGGAAACCTATGGATTGATGATTACCAGTCGACCTGTCATTTTGGCAAATTTAATAACGGCATCACTTTTGATTTATATTATCTATATTAAAGTCAAATACAAAAATTAGAACCGTTATGATGGGCTATTACCTACTTCTAGCTGCTTTTGGAATTTTAAGTTCTATTGTAAGCAGCACCCTCAAAAGAAAATTTAAACATTATTCTAAAGTTCACCTCCGCAATGGTATGTCGGGGAAAGAAATAGCAGAACAAATGTTAAGCGATCATGGAATTCGCGATGTAAAAGTGGTCTCCACCCCTGGAATGTTAACCGATCATTACAACCCAAAAACCAAAACCGTCAACCTAAGTGAAGGCGTTTACGGCCAACGCAATGCCTCTGCCGCCGCAGTAGCAGCGCATGAATGCGGACATGCAGTACAACACAACATTGGCTATGAGTGGTTACAAATGCGCTCTACCTTAGTTCCTGTTGTTGGTGTGGCTTCAAATATTTCTATGTGGATTATTTTTGGGGGACTTGTAATGGGACAAAGTACTGCCTTTGGTAACACCATTGCTATGATTGGTGTTGTGCTTTTCGGTATGGGAACATTGTTCAGTTTCATCACTCTTCCTGTAGAATATGATGCAAGTAATCGTGCAATTGCTTGGTTACAGCGAAAAAACATGGTAAGTCAACAAGAATTAGTAGGAGCCAAAGATGCCTTGAAATGGGCTGCACGCACCTATGTTGTGGCTGCTTTAGGATCACTGGCCACCTTACTGTATTTCTTGTTAAGAGTAGTGGCGAGTAACCGCGACTAAAGGCTAATTTGCCGAGCGATTTGTTGATCTAGTGAGATAAAAGTTTCTGTTCTTGAGATACCTTCTATTTTCTGAATCTGGTTGTTGAGTAGGTTCATTAAATGTTCATTGTCTTTACACAAGATTTTTACTAAAACACTCCAGTCACCTGTGGTGTAATGGCATTCAATGACCTCTTTAATCTTGCGCAACTGCTCAACAGCGGCAGGATTATTCATTGCCTTATCTAAATAAATACCCACAAATGCTAAGGTAGTATACCCTAGCTTTTTTGGATTTACCATCACTTGAGAACCTTGAATTAGCTCTGCTCTTTCAAGCTTTTTTAAGCGTTGGTGTACTGCGGCTCCAGAAATTCCTACCTGTTTCGCCAATTGATTGATAGACATACGCGCGTCTTGCATCAATCCGTTAAGAATGATTTTATCAATACCGTCTATTTGAATTGTATCTTCCGTTTTCACCTTTTTTACTTAAAAATATCAATCAAAAATAGCTATTTTGATTATCATTATTAAATATTGACAGTAAATTCAATCAGTGAAATAATTATAAATTGCCAAAAAAATTATCGATGAAATTAATTACTGCAGTATTTACGGGTAGTGTTTTTATGTTTTTAGGGGTGCTGTTTGGTGCATTGGGTAGTCATGCATTAAAAGCGCGTCTAACTCCAGACGCTCTCCAAAGCTATATGATTGCTATTCGCTATATGCTTTTCCACGGAGTGGCAATATTGGCTCTGGTATCTTTACCCTTTCTAGATGAAGCTTCAAAAGGCCGAATTGCTTTTCTATTGGTTGCCGGAGTTATCGTTTTTTCTGGAAGTATAATGGTACTGTCTACCAAAGCAATGCACCAGCTTAACGTAAGTTGGTTGGGTCCTGTTACTCCGCTAGGTGGACTACTTCTTCTCGCGGGTTGGGGGTATTTGATTTTCCTATTAGGAAAACAGTTGACAGTTTAAGCGAGTTCTTTAATGTACTTCTCAATGGCCATGGTCATGGAAGGAGTATCCTCGGTAGGAGCCTTTATGTCGATACGCAGTTTAGCTTCGTCTGCTGCTTTCACTGTAGTATTACCATAAACCGCTATACGGGTATTGTTCTGCTCAAAGTCTGGGAAATTTTTGAATAAAGATTCAATACCAGATGGACTAAAGAAAACAAGGATATCATAATACACATCGCGTAAGTCAGACAAATCACTCACTACAGTCTTGTAGAGCTGAGCGCGTTTCCAGTTTAGTTCTAAACGGTCTAGAAAATTTGGAATTACAGGCTTAAGAATGTCAGATGAAGGCAATAAATAGCGATCATCCTTAAACTTTTTAAAGGTAGCCTCTAAGTCCATAACACTGCGTTCTCCAACATAAATTTTACGCTTGCGGTAGACAACATATTTTTGAAGATAGTAGGCAACTGCCTCAGACTGGCAAAAATATTTGGTGCTGTCGGGTACTTTAAAGCGCATTTCTTCTGCAAGACGAAAATAGTGGTCTACAGAATTGCGGCTGGTCAATATAACAGAGTCAAAGTCGTTAAAATCAATTTTTTGTTGACGAACCTCTTTCGCTTCAACCCCTTCAACATGAATAAAAGGACGAAAATCGATCGTCAAATTATGCTTTTCTTTGAGTCGGGTGTAGGGTGAATTCTCAGAATTTGGTTCTGGTTGAGAGACTAGGATAGTTTTCACTTTTTTTGCACTCATAGTAAGTTGTTTAATCCCTTGAAAAGCAAAATCCAAGGACTCAATTTGAGTGTGCAAAGATATAAAATAAAATACATCCCACCCTTTTTTATGGAGTTAAACAATTGCTGATAAATCATGAAATGATAAAGCAAGTATAAAAAACTCATAGTGTAGAGCAGCACTTCAAAAAATAGCGGCGAATGTGAAAAGCTAAAATGGTAGAAAACCAAACCTACATAAAGGAGAAAAGACAAACGAAACAAATAAGTGGCTTGTCTAAATTGGTATTGGTTGATGAGCGAAAACAAATCAATAAAAAAGCTCAAACCAAATAAAAACATTTGCCGAATAATAACCACAAGGCTAAGCCCGCCAAAAAGTATAAAAAAGGTGCTGAGATCAAAAGATAGAGTGGTGTAATTCGTTAAAAAAAATCCAATAAAAATAGTGGTGTTAATCAACGAAAAAAGTACACTAAGCAGCACAAATCCTTGTTGAAGCACAAAACGCTCACCATAACTACTAAAATACAATGGAGTGTCTATAACACGGAAAAACGAGAAAAATTGCTGATTGAATTGTTGTTTACACAAAACAAACAACAAAAAATTAACCCCAAACACATAGGCCAACCAATCGGTATTTTTGATGGGAATTAAAGTCCATTCATCCATAGCGTAAAATTATCAAATAATATTGGGATAGATTGCACCTAAGTTAGTTCCTGTGTTGCCCTATATTTTTCGTACTTTTAAACCAGCAATGGAGCGTACCCTTATCATCATTCCCACATACAACGAGAAAGAAAATATCTCATTGGTCATTCAATCAATATTCTCGGTTGTCCATACTATTGATCTGTTGTTTGTGGATGACTCTTCACCCGATGGAACTGCCGACGAGATTGCTAAATTTCAGACAGAATACCAAGATAAAATCTACCTGCTCTCCCGTGCAAAAAAGGAGGGCTTAGGGAAGGCTTATATTGATGGAATTAAATGGGGACTAGCTAGAAATTATGATTTCTTATTCGAGATGGATGCTGATTTATCTCACCCTGCAACTGCACTTCCAGAAATGATAAATAAACTAAAAAAAGGGACAGATGTTGTTGTTGGTTCCCGGTATTTGGCTGGGGTGAATGTAGTGAATTGGCCCCTTTCAAGAATTGCACTTTCTATGGGTGCCTCTATTTATGTTCGTCTAATCACGGGCATGTCAATTAAAGATCCTACCGCTGGTTTTGTTGGATATCGCGCCGCTGCTTTACAGCAACTCGCTTTAGAAGAAATAGCTTTTGTTGGCTATGCTTTTCAAATTGAAATGAAGTTCAAATTGTGGAAAAAGGGATGTGATATTCAAGAACTACCCATAGTGTTCGTAAACCGCGAAAAAGGAGTTTCTAAAATGAATGGTTCCATCATCTGGGAAGCTATTTTCGGGGTAATTTATCTTAAATTTGTATCCATTTTTAAACGTATATGAAGAAGACACTCATCAAAAATGCTTTTGTTGTAAATGAAGGCGAGACTAAGAAAATGGACGTGCTCATTGAAGCGGGCAAAATTTCCCATTTAGGAAAAGCGATACAAGCAGATGAACATACAACTGTAATTGAAGCTGCTGGTAAACACTTGCTTCCGGGGTTGATTGATGATCAGGTTCATTTTCGAGAGCCTGGGCTCATCCACAAAGCGTGTATTCGAAGCGAATCACGCGCCGCAGTGGCAGGGGGAATCACTTCCTTTATAGAAATGCCTAACACGAACCCTCAAACTACAACCGTTGAAGAATTAGAGCAAAAATTTGCCATTGCTGCACAAGATGCTTTAGCAAATTACTCCTTCATGTTTGGCGGAACGAATGACAACTTTGATGAGATTAAAAAACTAGACACCACCCAAGTAGCAGGCTTAAAATTATTCCTAGGATCTTCAACAGGGAATATGTTGGTGGACAACGAAGATGTTTTACGCAAAATATTTTCTTCTACTGATTTAGTAATCTCCGTTCATTGCGAAGATGAACCCACCATTAGAAAAAACTTAGCTGCGCATATTGAACAATATGGAGATGATATTCCAATTGAAAAACATCCTGAAATACGCAGCCATGAAGCGTGCTATTTGTCTTCATCGCGCGCTATTGCCTTAGCAAAAGAAACAGGGGCACGTTTACATGTTTTTCATTTGTCTACAGCCCAAGAAACTAATTTGTTCGACAATAATCTTCCCTTAGCTGAAAAGAAAATTACAGCAGAAGTGTGTACCCATCACCTCTGGTTTACCTCAGAAGATTATAAAGAAAAGGGAACGTTCATTAAATGGAACCCTGCAGTAAAAAATAAAGAAGATAGAGAAGCACTTTGGGCGGCATTAAACGACGATCGTATTGATGTTCTAGCCACAGACCATGCTCCACACACGCTAGAAGAAAAGCAAAACCCCTACACCAAAGCACCATCGGGAGGGCCGCTTGTTCAGCATGCACTTTTGGCCTTATTAACCGCTGTGAAGGCAGGGAAAATAACCCTTGAAAAAATGGTAGAAAAGGCCTGCCATAATCCTGCAATTCTATTCCAAATTGCAAAGCGTGGATACTTGCGTGAAGGGTATTTCGCCGACTTGGTTTTGGTTGACTTAAACAAAACCGTTACCGTTAAAAAAGAAGACTTGCTCTACCAATGTGGTTGGTCACCATTTGAAGGAACCACCTTTGATGCCGCTATAGAGAAAACCTGGGTCAATGGAAATTTGGTTTACGATCAAGGGCACATAATTGAAATTGACGCAGCCAAAAGGCTAACTTTTAACCGATGAGAAATTTTCTTCTTCTTTGCGTATTACTTTTCTTGGGGTGTGAAGCCCTCACCGTTAACCCACCTCCAGAAGTATTACTGCCACAAGAAACAATGGAAGACATTATCTATGATCGACTTCTTTTGCGCACCATGGAATCAAGTCGTCTTGTTAAGGAAGACAGTTTAAAAATCTTTAATGAAGATTATATCCTTCGTAAATACCAAGTGGAAGATTCAACACTACAACAAAACCTTGAGTATTATTCGCAGTTTCCTAGGCGTATGACAAGCATGTACGTTAGAATTGAAGCGCGACTAGATCATTTACTCGATAGTCTTGACCAGCTTGCTAAAAAAGAAAACGAAAAACTAGAAAAAAAAGAGGATTGATTCCTC
>WTJU01000121.1:32063-38631 GCA_011526285.1 Candidatus Arcticimaribacter sp. | reverse complement strand
GTTATCGAGAGGGGTGATTATCCCCGCACGATTGGGCATAGACATAGAAAGAGAAATTTCTTCAGCGCCAATATTACTAAGCATTTCAATCAAAAAGCGAGAGTTGAAGCCTATTTGCATGTCATCTCCTTGGTAGCTACAACTTAAACGCTCTTCTGCCTTGTTACTAAAGTCATAATCTTCGGCAGAGATATTTAGTTCAGCACCAGCAATTTTTAATCGAATTTGGTGTGTAGTTTTATTCGAGAATATACTCACTCGACGGAGAGAATTTAATAAGGTTTCTCGTTGAATGCTTAAAACATTTGGGTTTTCTTTCGGGATAACCGCTTCATAGTTGGGATATTTCCCTTCAATTAAACGACAGCTAAGCGTTGTATTAGCAAACGAAAACTGTGCGTTGGTTTCATTGTATTCTACATTAATATCTTCCTCACTTCCCTGTAAAATGCCTTTTAAAATTTGCAATGCTTTTTTAGGCATTATAAATTCTGCGGTAGCTGATGCTCTAACGTCAGTACGCGTATATTTTACCAGCTTGTGTGCATCTGTAGCGACAAAAGTTAATCCTTCTGTAGAGAATTGGAAAAATACCCCACTCATTACCGGACGTAAATCATCGTTTCCAGAAGCAAAAAGGGTAGCATTAATGGCTGTTGCCAAGGTGTCACCCATTACCACTGTTTTGCTGGGGTCTTTCAGGTGTACTGCTTTTGGAAATTCATCTCCGGCCAGATAGGCCAAGCTATATTTTCCGTTGTTTGCACTAATTTCAATGGTGTTATTTTCGGCAGTAAAGGTCAACGGCTGCTCTGGAAAAGTTTTTAATGTATCGAGTAATAAGCGCGCAGGAACTGCGATATTCCCCACACTAGTAGATTCTACCGCTATACTGGCTGACATGGTGGTTTCTAAGTCAGAAGCTGTAATGGTGAGGCGATCTTGATTTAGCTCGAAGAGAAAATTATCGAGTATAGGTAAGGTGTTGGACGAATTTATTACTCCGCCTAGAACTTGTAGTTGTTTTAATAATTGGTTGCTTGAGACAATGAATTTCATGAGCAGTTGTTTAATGCTATAAATATATCTGAAAAGGATAGTCTCTAAAAAGAAACTTATCAAAAGTTATTGACGATATTTTCTTTGCCTGTAGAAATGTAATCCAAAGCCTACCATCGCCATAAAGACCAATGGTAGCGCAAAAACTTTTAGTTGAATCGCTTGCTTTTTTTCATTCACCAATGTAGTGTCTAAAAACGCGAGACGAATTTCTTTTGAACGCAAGTTTAAACGTTGTATTTCCCCCATTAAAAAATGAATGGTGTTTTGTAGAAAGACCTTGTTGGTATAAAGGTTATTTGTCCATTTATCATAGCCTAACTCTAAGGGTGTGCCTTTATCCAATTGATTTTCAGCCATATTTCCGTCAGAAAATACAGCGATTTTTGCTGGGGTTTGTTGTGTTGTTTTTTGCCATTCAAAAGGGGCAATTCTGTTCGCAAATAAAGAAGGAAATTTACCTTCTAGAAGTACTCCTGTAAAATAGTTTTCCTCGTCAAATTTTGAGGGTTTTAGCGGTTTAGTAGCCTCTTCAAGTTGAATTAAAAACGGGGGTGTTTTGCGTTTAGAACGATTAGAAGTGGCTAACAACACTGTTTTATTTACAGCGTTTTTTAGCGTGTCTAAACTACTTACAAACTGCTGGTGTACATTTCCTAGGGCTGCTCCTATAGGATGTGCTCTGTCTGCTTCAACAAGTGGATGATATACCCAAGGATAAGGACGATATTCAGCATTTGAATTTTCCCCCTGCGCTAAGACAATTGGTGCGCTATACAGATCGGTAATGATGTCTTTGTTGAAACGAACCCCGTATTTAAAAAACAATTCGTCGAGTTCAAGTTCTGCAGGATAGGCAACAGCATCTCCCTGAAATAAAAACAGACTATCTCGTGCAACTGTCACAGGATCAATTAAAAACAAACTATTTCCACCCTGTTGGGTGTATTGATCAAGAATAAATTTTTCTGGGGTATTAAAAGGTTTGCTAGGGTTAGAAACGAAAAGAAGATGAAAACGATTTAAGTTTTCTAATGTTTTTTGGGGCTCCTCAGGAAAAGCTTTTAAATCAAAAGAAGCGATATTGTAGTAGGGGAGTAGGCTTTGCAAAAGACTCACAAGTTTTCGGTCTTCACTAGTGCCATGCGAACTCAAAACAGCAATACGCTTTTTCTCCTTCAACGTGAGCTGATGAATCCCATCGAGCAGATGATATTCCATTTGCTGTATGGACTGTTCAATACGTTCTTCTTGGGTATCGCCTAAATTCTTTTGTAGTAGCGAAACACGAACAGACTGCTTGTTGCTATTCAGGATCATCCACGGTACCACTATCGTTTGTTCGGTAGATTGATTTTCTTGCGCTACGTCTAATTCAGGAGTTAACCCATAGCTGTAAAGATCGTTCAATAATGATTCTTTACTTTCCGCCCCTTCAAATGGATCAACGAAAACATACTGTATAAAATCATTTTCGTCTTGAAATTGACGCAAGAGCAGGGTCAATTCATTTCGTAAGCGTTGATAGTCAGAAGGTAGATCTCCCCCAATCAAAACATCAATGCTAATGGGTTGCTGGATGTTGCTTAAGGTTTTCTTTGAAGATTCACTAAGGGTGTAGCGCTGATCTGACGTTAAATCCCATTGAATACCTGCCTTATCAACAAGCATTGTTAGCCCACCAATGATGCTTAATACAATTAAAAGCGAGAAGATTGAATTTTTCTTTCTCATTGGTTTTTTTGGTTAAGGTTTAAGTGGGTGCACCACAAAAAGAAACCAACTTGCAGCAATAAATAAACCACATTCGTTAGTCCAATAACTCCCTTGTTTAACTCGCTATAATGAAATTGTAGTCCAATAGATTTAAAAAAGTTGTAGGTAGTAAAATCGTTAAATAAGGCAGCTATTTGCCCCCAGCCATAGTAGTGAAACAAACCAGCAAATACGGCAATAAGAAAGGCTGAAAAAGCACTTTCAACAAGTGTAGATGCCCAAAGACTTATAGCGGCAAGCACCAATGAAAACGAGAAAAGCCCTAAAAAAGAGCCTGTAAATACACCCCAATCAATCGCATCATCTATGCGTAAAACATCTGCGATAACAGTAACGTAAAACACTGATACACTAAGAACAACTAATAGCAAAACAGCTAAAGCCCCAAATTTAGCGATGACAAGCTGTGCGGTAGATAAGGGTTTGGTGAGAAGCAATTCAAGTGTGCCCAATTTTAGTTCTTCCGAAAAAGACTTCATTCCCATGGCGGGGAGAAGAAATATGAGTAACCAAGGGTTCAACTCAAAAAAAAGGTTTAAATCGCCAAATCCCGCCTCTAGAATATTGAAATTAGAAGGGAAAATCCAAAGTAAAAGTCCATTAATCATTAAAAAAGTACCCCAAAGTGTATACCCCAAGGGGGTGTAGAAAAAGCTTTGCAATTCACGTCTAAAAATACTCCACATACTCAATTAAATTCTACGGTGATAGGGGTGCGAAAATCAAGTCCGAACAAGCTATTGGCACTCCCTACTTTAAGCGGATTACTCTTGTATATTGCTAATTCTAAGTGACCTGCTGCATTCCACAAAGCAATTTTTTTACCGTCTTCCTCTCGGTTTTGTTTCGGGATATTAAAGTTAATCGCTTCTGTATAAGAATTATAAACAGCATTAAACTTTACACTTTGCGCATAAATAATAAACGGACGGGTTTTTTGTACTTCCAGAAACAAGCTTTTTTTGATGTTGGTTACTACGTTTCCAAAATTATCAATATAAATAACACTTCCAATGAGTTGTCTTCCTGATTCATGAATAACGGGTCGTACTCCCGTTAATTCCTTTAAGTCTGTGAAAGAACGACCAATAACATCCATACTCCCATTTCTCGCCAAATGTGCAGCAACCTTTACAAAAACATCTAAAACAGGAAAAGAAGAAAGCACCGCATTGTGAATGTTAATTTCAACCAACTTTTCATACTTTTTTTCTTCTAAGAGTAAAGCGAAAATACCGTTGTTAGCGCCAATAAAATAGTGACCGTCATAGGCCATTACAATATGATTGTTTTCCGGTGACAACTCAGAATCTACGCCAACAATATGAATACTTCCCTTCGGAAAATTATGGTATGCATTTTTGAGAATGTAGGCCGCTTCTGTATGATTAAATGGGCTGATATCGTGCGAAATATCTAGTACGGTACTATTAGTAGCTTCCTGGAGTAAGGCTGCTTTAGTTGCCGAGACAAAATAGTCTTTATGCCCAAAATCGGTAGTCAAAGTGATGATCGACATAAAGTTATTTTTATTTGAGATTAGATTGAAATGAAAAATGTAAATTTGGTTACAAACTTACAAAACTGAGCGTATAATCGTTAATTAAAAGCTATTGAACGAAATTGAAATTGTATTGAGCGAAGTCAACTCTCAAGACTTCTTTGGAGAACAAAACAAAACCATTACCCAACTGCGGACGTATTTCCCGAAGTTGAAAATTATTGCCCGTGGCGACAAAATCAAAGCCTTTGGAGAAGAAGAAATTCTTGAAGAATTTGAAAAGCGTGTAGACATGCTGGTCGCACATTTCGGGAAATTTAACACCTTGGATATCAATACAATTGAGCTAATACTCTCTTCAAATGGTGCACAAGACTATGAAGCGACAGACGACAAAGAGTCCTTTATTTTACATGGCTTAGGTGGTAAAATTATCAAGGCAAAGACACTCAATCAACAACGTCTTGTAGAAATGAGCAAAAAAAATGACATGCTCTTTGCCATAGGTCCTGCTGGAACAGGGAAAACCTACACCAGTGTAGCTTTAGCTGTTAAGGCATTAAAAGAAAAGCAAGTCAAACGAATTATCTTAACCCGACCTGCGGTAGAAGCTGGTGAAAATCTAGGATTTTTACCCGGTGATATGAAAGAAAAACTCGATCCTTACATGCAGCCGCTTTACGACGCACTACGGGACATGATTCCAGCTGAGCGCTTGGCGTCTTACATTGAAAAAGGCACCATACAAATTGCTCCCTTGGCCTTTATGCGTGGACGAACACTAGACCATGCATTTGTTATATTAGATGAAGCCCAAAACACGACTCATGCGCAAATGAAAATGTTTCTCACACGCATGGGACCCAATGCTAAATTTATAATTACGGGTGACCCGGGTCAAATTGATTTACCAAGGCGTGTAATTTCTGGGTTAAAAGAAGCCCTTTTAATTTTGAAAGAAACAGCAGGAATCGGAATTTTGTACCTCGATGACCGAGATGTTATTCGTCACCGATTGGTCAAGAAAGTAATTGATGCGTATAAGCACATTGAACATCAAAATTAAATGAACACTCTTTTATCTACCTCTTTTAGTTTACCGGGGCAACAAAATAAATATACAGGTAAAGTACGTGAAGTTTTTACCTTAGAAAATGATTTGTTGGTCATGATCGCTACCGATCGTCTATCGGCTTTTGATGTTGTAATGCCAAAAGGAATACCCTACAAAGGGCAGATTTTAAACCAAATAGCTACTCAAATGCTGGAGGCCACCAAAGACATTGTTCCTAATTGGTTAGAAGCCACTCCAGATCCTGCTGTTTCAATTGGGAAGCGCTGTGAACCGTTTAAAGTTGAAATGGTTATACGGGGTTATTTATCTGGTCATGCTGCTCGAGAATACAAAGCAGGGAAACGTTTGCTGTGCGGTGTAGCCATGCCTGAGGGTATGATTGAAAATGATCGTTTTCCAAGCCCGATTATCACCCCTGCAACAAAAGCAGAAGAAGGACACGATGAAGATATTTCCCGCGAAGAAATAATTAAGCAGGGCATTGTGTCAGAAGAAGATTATACGGTACTTGAAAACTATACCCGTGCGCTTTTTGAACGCGGAACACACTATGCCGCAGAAAAAGGGTTAATTTTGGTAGATACCAAGTACGAATTTGGAAAAACAGCTGATGGAACAATTGTTTTAATTGACGAAATACACACACCAGATTCATCGCGTTATTTTTATGCAGATGGATATGAAGAACGTCAGAAAGCGGGGGAAGTTCAGAAGCAACTGTCCAAAGAATTTGTGCGCCAGTGGCTCATAGCCAATGGTTTTCAAGGACTAGAGGGGCAAACAGTTCCTCACATGTCAGATGAGTACATCGCAACCGTATCAAGCCGTTACATTGAATTGTATGAAAACATCACAGGTACGCCTTTTGTTAAAGCCGATTTAAACCAAATTGAGCAGCGCATTGAGCAAAATATTCTCAATTACTTAGCGCAACGTTAAAGCAGAATTATTTAGTATCAATAGGTTACTAGTTTTCAACGATAAGGTGTTAATTCTTTTCCCTCTTGCCATGGTGGAGAAAAGTTGCTAAGCCGCTATATTAGCTACACTACTATGGCCGAAAAAGTTCAATATACCGAAGACAATATACGCTCGCTCGATTGGAAGGAACACATCCGAATGCGACCGGGAATGTATATAGGGAAACTGGGCGATGG
>WTJU01000121.1:20865-31963 GCA_011526285.1 Candidatus Arcticimaribacter sp. | reverse complement strand
GTAGGAACAAAAGCTGTAAACGCCCTTTCTTCCTCATTTGTCGTAGAATCTGTTCGTGAAGAACAAACGAAAAAAGCAGCCTTTGAATATGGTGCACTGGTAGAAGAAGGTGACCAACAGCCTTCAAAAGCCCGCCGAGGAACGAAAGTATCTTTTGTTCCTGATAACAGCATATTTAAAAACTATAAATTCCGCGCAGAGTACATCGTTCGAATGATAAAGAACTATGTTTACTTGAACCCAGGTCTAACCATAGACTTTAACGGAGAAAAGTATTTTTCTGAAAACGGATTAAAAGATTTATTAGAAGATCAAGTCAACGAAAGTGATTTGTTGTACCCAATCATTCACCTTCGTGGAAATGACATTGAGGTGGCCATCACCCACAGTAAATCTCAGTATAGCGAAGAATATCATTCGTTTGTTAATGGGCAAAACACCACTCAAGGAGGAACACATCAAGCTGCTTTTCGCGAAGCCTATGTAAAAACCATTCGCGAATTTTTCGGAAAAAATTATGACGCTTCAGACATTCGCAAGTCCATAATTGCCGCGATTAGTATAAAAGTGATGGAGCCTGTCTTTGAGTCGCAAACCAAAACGAAGCTTGGATCGACAGAAATGGGCGATGGGATGCCTAGTGTGCGTGCCTATGTGAATGATTTCTTGGGAACACAGCTCGATAACTTTCTGCATAAAAACCAAGAGGTTGCGACAAGCATACAGCGAAAAATCCTTCAAGCAGAAAAAGAACGTAAAGAACTTTCTGGAATTCGTAAACTTGCGCGTGAACGTGCCAAAAAGGCGAGTTTGCACAACAAAAAATTACGTGACTGTAGAGTGCATCTGGGCGATTTGAAAAAAGATCGTCGTTTAGAATCTACCCTCTTTATAACCGAGGGCGACTCGGCTAGTGGATCAATTACAAAATCACGTGATGTAAATACCCAAGCAGTTTTTAGTTTAAGGGGTAAACCGCTGAACACTTTTGGGATGACCAAAAAAATTGTTTACGAAAACGAAGAATTTAACCTCCTTCAAGCGGCATTGAACATTGAAGACGGTTTAGAAGATTTGCGCTACAATAACATAGTAATTGCGACGGATGCTGATGTTGACGGGATGCACATCCGTTTACTTCTCATTACTTTTTTCCTTCAATTCTTTCCCGAATTAATTAAAGAAGGGCATTTATACATATTGCAGACCCCGCTATTTAGAGTGCGAGATAAAAAAGAAACCATTTATTGCTATTCTGAAAGTGAGCGATTGGCTGCCATTGAAAAACTGAGAGGAAAACCTGAAATTACACGATTTAAAGGATTGGGGGAAATTTCGCCAGATGAATTCAAACACTTTATTGGTGAAGATATCCGTCTTGACCCAGTAATGCTAGACAAGGCAACCACCATAGAGCAACTCTTAGAGTTTTATATGGGGAAAAACACCCAGAACCGCCAAGACTTTATCATTAATAACCTAAAAGTAGAATTGGATTTAGCCGAACTAGACGCTTGATATGGACGAAAAAGAATTCTACGAAACCACAGAAAACAGCAACGAAAACGAGTCCCTTATTAAGGTGACAGGCATGTATAAGGACTGGTTTTTAGACTATGCCTCTTATGTGATACTCGAACGTGCAGTTCCTGCCATAGCAGATGGGTTGAAGCCCGTGCAACGTCGTATTCTTCACTCCATGAAAGACCTAGACGATGGGCGCTACAATAAGGTAGCAAATATTGTAGGGCATACCATGCAATACCACCCACACGGAGATGCGAGTATTGCTGATGCCATGGTTCAAATAGGGCAAAAAGACTTGCTTATTGACATGCAAGGAAACTGGGGGAATATACTCACAGGCGATCGCGCAGCTGCATCGCGATACATTGAGGCGCGACTGTCAAAGTTTGCCCTCGAGGTAGTCTATAGCCCAAAAGTTACTGATTGGCAACTTTCCTATGACGGTCGTAAAAACGAACCCGTACATCTACCCGTTAAATTCCCTTTACTATTGGCCCAAGGTGCAGAAGGGATAGCCGTAGGACTATCTACAAAAATACTCCCGCACAACTTCAATGAATTACTACAAGCCAGTGTTGCCTACCTAAAGGGGAAAAAGTTTGATTTATATCCTGACTTTCAAACAGGAGGGATTATAGATGTACAAAACTACAACGATGGTATCCGTGGCGGAAAAGTTCGGGTGAGAGCAAAAATAAGTGTCCGTGATAAGAACACATTGGTCATTCACGAAATTCCTTACAGCACTACAACCTCTTCTCTCATCGATTCCATCTTAAAAGCCAATGACAAAGGCAAAATAAAGATTAAGAAGATTGAAGACAATACCGCTGCAGAAGTTGAGATACTTGTTCATCTGCCCAATGGTATTTCACCAGACAAAACAATCGATGCCCTTTATGCATTTACAGCCTGTGAATCATCAATTTCGCCTTTAGGCTGTATAATCATTGACAATAAACCTAAATTTATTGGTGTTTCTGAGATGTTAAAAATCTCTACAGACACCACTGTAAGCACCTTAAAAAAGGAATTAGAATACAGACTTCAAGAACTTGAAAACCAATGGCATTATGCTTCTTTAGAACGCATATTTATTGAGAATAAAGTATACCGATTAATTGAAGAAGAAGAAACCTGGGAGGGCGTATTAAAAGCCATAGATGACGGGATAAAACCTCACATTGGACACCTAAAACGTCCGGTTATAGAAGAAGACTTAGTGCGTTTGACCGAGATACGAATCAAGCGAATTTCTAAGTTTGACATAGACAAGGCCCAGCAGCGAATTGAAGCATTAGAAGAAGATATAGCTGCGGTAAAACACAACCTTGACCACCTTATTGATTTTGCGATTGATTATTTCAATCAATTGAAAAAAGACTACGGGAAGGGGAGAGAACGAAAATCTGAAATTCGCACTTTTGATGATGTAGACGCGAAAAAAGTTGTGGTGCGAAACTTAAAACTCTATGTCAACAGAGCCGAAGGCTTTGTTGGAACTTCGTTGCGTAAAGACGAATACGTTTGTGATTGTGCAGACATTGATGACCTAATTGTGTTCACCAAATCAGGTAAAATACAAGTGGTTAAAGTAGACAGCAAAGTCTTTGTAGAAAAAGACATCATTCACGTGGCGGTTTTCAAGAAAAAAGATACCCGTACCATTTATAACGCCATTTATAAAGATGGTAAACTAGGTACTTCCTACATTAAGCGTTTTGCTGTAACTGGGGTTACCCGTGATAAAATGTATGACATTACCCAAGGCAAAACAGGTTCCCATCTGCTGTATTTTAGCGCTAATCCAAATGGAGAAGCCGAAACAGTAACAGTAGTTCTTCGCAACACCGGTCAAGTGAAAAAACTCAAATGGGAATTAGATTTTGCAGATTTGCAAATAAAAGGACGTGGGGTTAAAGGCAATATAGTTTCTAAACACAATGTGCTTAAAGTAGAACTAAAAGAAAAAGGTGTTTCTACCTTAAAACCGCGAAGAATTTGGTTTGATGAAACTGTACTGAAACTCAACCTTGATGAAAGAGGACGTTTATTGGGAGCGTTTAGAGGTGAAGATAAATTGCTCATTATTAATGCAAAAGGAGAATCGAGGACAGTTATACCGCAGATGGAGCTTCACTTTGATCAAGTTCCTGAAATATTAGAGCGCTGGGTAAACAATAAGCCCATAACAGCTGTTTATTATGATCCTGAAAAAGCACGTTACTTTATAAAACGATTTCTCATTGAAAACGAAAATAAAGAAGACAACTTTGTTAAAGAAAGTGGTGAGCTTATCTATGTGGGTACCGAATGGCGTCCAGTACTCGAAATTGAGTTTGTAAAACCCAGAGGGGCTGATCCATTACCCAATAAAGTAATTAACGTTGAAGAATTTATTTCAGTTAAAGGTTACAAAGCCATGGGGAATCAGCTTTCCGACAAAAAAATCAAAAGCATTCGCCTAAAAGAATCCTTGCCTTATGAAGTAGAAGCGGAGGAGGCTATTGAGGAAATTGAAGTCAATCAGCCCGAAGCACTAGAAGAGGGAGACGCTCCTCAAACCAAACTAGACTTTTAAGGTTGTATTAGCTCGTTGCTTAATTTGACAATAGTTCCCCTTTTTTTATTCTTTTGATTTCCCACAAGCGCATATTCAAAAACGTACTCATTTTCCTTTGTGGAAATAATCTTAATGCTAATGGGGCGTTTGT
The DNA here is from genome assembly GCA_011526285.1 of Candidatus Arcticimaribacter sp. Taxonomy (GTDB): domain Bacteria; phylum Bacteroidota; class Bacteroidia; order Flavobacteriales; family Flavobacteriaceae; genus Arcticimaribacter. The sequence continues at coordinate 27,722 of WTJU01000121.1, read as the reverse complement.
CCTGATTTGATTTGGGATTTAATTTGGTGAGTACACATTCACAATCATTAATCCAACGAATAGAAGCAGAATCTACTTTCGTATTAAAGTATTCAACCTCCAAACTTTCTGTGCGTAAAAAAGTAGACGTTTGTAATTGGTCACCAATAATCTGTTGAAATTGAAATGTACCAGTGTGAAAATCGTTGCAATTTCGTTCCACATTATAACAACCAATACAGCCAATCACTCCAAGGAGATAGAATATCTTTTTCATAGATATCAAAAATACTACCTTTTGGTAAAGCGTTCAAAAGAGCCATCAGCATAATAATGAACAATACTCACTATTTCCTCATTTTGATCTAGAGAAGCTTCATTTTTTGTACTATCCTCAATTTTATTTCTTGGCGCTATTTGCTGTGGAGTAGGAGTAGGGGCTGAAATATGCGCTAGATTTTCATTCCCTTTGAGCAACCATTCAAAACTTACTTCCTCAAAATTAGCTTCAATTTTCACTAAAAGATCTAGGCTAGGTTTATTACGTCCAGAAAGTAAATGCGAAATACTTGATCGTTGCACACCAATTTTCTCAGCAAAAGCAGAGGCACTAAGTTGATGTTGCTCCATTAGTTTTTGTAAACGTATAATTACATCAGATGTGTTTATCATTGTAAACTAATCAATTTTATTTGTGCAATATACAATTATTATTGACGATTCATCAATAAACAAGATTGAAAAAAGTTTAAAGTGAATTCTATTAAAATAGATTTAAAACATTCATTATAAATATAATAGAATTCAAAATATATTATTTTCAATTATTTTAAAACAAATGTAAACACATTAGAGCCTGTACAAATACAACTGTAAACAATGTAAAGTTTACAAATGAAAACAACAGGAAGTTTACTTTTGTAATATGATATATGTAAACAACAACCGTTACTTTCCGCCAGAAGCACTAGCAAAAGAATTGGCGAATAGGAAGCTATCACAGCGGTTACAGACAGTAGGATACTCGCACGAAAAGCGACCAATACTATCGTTAGACCTCGGGAGTGGTCCGCTAAAAGTTTTAGCTTGGTCACAAATGCATGGTAACGAAACCACTACAACTAAGGCGTTATTAGATGTAATTGACTACCTAAAAACGACCCATGAGGGAGCAACATTACAGAAAGCGCTCCATTTAAAACTTATCTTTCAGCTAAATCCTGACGGTTCAGCGCGCTATACGCGAATTAACGCCAACGAAGTTGATTTAAACCGCGACGCTAAAGCCCAATCGCAGCCTGAAATGAAGGTACTGATGGAGGTATACAACACATTTAATCCAGACTTATGCCTTAATCTGCATGGACAACGCACCATATTTGCTGCAGGAAACACCAAACTACCTGCAAGTTTGTCATTTTTAGCCCCAGCAGCAGACCCCGAACGAACGATTACTCCCGCTAGACGAGTGGCCATGCAACTCATAGCCAGAATAAGCGGTCAACACACAACTAGCAACGTGTGGGGGATAGGGCGCTATGACGATAGTTTTAATATTAATTGCACTGGTGACTACTTTACAGCACAAGGCACGCCAACAATACTATTTGAAGCTGGGCACTACCCCAATGACTATATGCGAAAGGAAACACGCAAACTAGTCACTAAATCCATTATTGATTGCTTAAAGTCCTTTAGCGCTGGGGATTACAACAATAATACCACCGAAGATTACTTTGCTATTCCAGCGAATAGCAACCACCTGAGAGACATTGAAATCAGTAATGTTACAATTGTAAACAATAAAGAAATAACAAAATCAACCTTTTTTGTGCAATACAAAGAAGTACTAGACAATAATGAAATCATTTTTACCCCTGAATTTGATGGAAGTGACTGTAAACTAAGTGGTTTGAAGAAAATCCAAATGCCAGAGGAGCAAGAAAAATATCCGATAAACCGCAACGATTTCGCTGATGTTATTATGGATTCACTAAAGAAATTCATTCAACTATAGAATTAATCTTTAATTTTGTGAATAATAATGAGAATATGGGAAAAATTAAGCTAGACGACATTGATCATCAAATACTTGATATTTTGATCGACAATACACGAGTACCTTTTACAGACATTTCTAAACGTCTTTTAATCTCTGCGGGTACAGTTCATGTTCGCGTAAAAAAGATGGAAGATGCGGGAATAATAAAAGGATCTTCCTTAAATGTAGACTATGAAAAACTAGGGTATTCATTCATTGCCTACATCGGGATTTACCTTGAAAAGAATAATGCGACCCATCAGGTCTTGAAATCACTTGAGGCCATACCCTCTATTACTGTTGCACACATTACCACAGGTAAATTCAATATTTACTGCAAATTGCGCGCGCGCGATACAAAACATGCGAAAGAATTAATCTTTATGATTGATGATATTGAGGGAATTGCGCGAACAGAAACCATGATCTCTTTAGAAGAAAGCATTAACGATAAAAAGCGTTTAATGCACAGTATATTTAACGACCTTTAATCTATAAAGACCCCTAACGCCCTATGGCAAGAAAAACAAAACTTGAGCGGTTTAACGATACCGTTCTGTCCAAATTTGAAATTTACAACAGCTTATTTTTAACCCTACCTTTTGATGCGATAGAAAAATCTTCGCTTTACTTACCCTTATTTTCAGATCATTGCAAAAAGGGATTTGAAGAGAAAAAATCCCCCTTAGAAATAGTAGACGAGTTTTTTGAATTATACGGTCAAAAATTAACAGAAACGGATCGTCATGATTTACTTTTTGCATTCATTCAGTTTATTGAACGTCAAGTTGTATTATTTGACGCGATAGAAGATGCTGCATTTGCCGAGGTAAATAACATGCATGGGAGAGGTACCCTGCGCTACATTAAAGAAGAAACCATGGGTAGGGGTAAACTTTCCGAACTGAAAGAATACCTAGAACGATTTAAAGTTCGTCTTGTTTTAACAGCACACCCAACACAATTTTATCCTGGTTCTGTTCTAGGAATAATCAATGATTTGTCTGAGGCCATTAAAGTGGACAATCTTGAGCAAATTAAAAAGTTGTTAATGCAACTGGGGAAAACCCGTTTCTTTAAGAAAGAAAAGCCCACACCCTTTGATGAGGCTGTAAGCCTAATGTGGTTTTTAGAAAATGTGTTTTATCATTCTGCAAGTAGAATATACAGCTACATTCAACAGCATATTCTTAAAGATGAGACGGTAGAAAATACCCTTTTCAATTTTGGGTTCTGGCCCGGGGGAGATCGCGATGGAAACCCCTTTGTTACGCCAGAGACCTCATTAAAAACAGCAGAGCGATTAAAATACACCATTCAACGTAACTATTACAGAGACCTTAGACGTTTAAAGCGAAAAATAACGTTTGATATTGTAGATGAAAAGATATCCGCCCTAGAAGAAGGGATGTATAACACCCTCTTATATCCAAATGAAGGGGAACGCATTGGGTTAGGGCATTTATCGGCCGAATTAGAAGAAGTGAAAACAATTCTTGAACGAGACCATCACGGCATTTATGTAGATGAAATTCAAGACCTATCCCATAAGGTTAAGCTTTTTGGTTATCATTTTGCTTCTTTAGACATTCGACAAGATTCCCGAATACATCAAGCTGTTTTCGATACCATTGTTAGTCACCCTGACATCCATCAATACATAGACCATCTTCCAGAAAACTACACTAGTCTTTCTGTTGAAGAGCGCATTTCCATTTTACCAAAGCTAACCGGTAAAGTACCAGCAGATATTTTTGAAGACGAAATGACGCGCTATACCTTAGGGTCAATTTATGCGATGCAATCTATACAAGCATCCAATGGCGAGCGCGCTTGTCACCGTTACATAATTTCTAACTGTGGTAGTTTAGAGAGCATATTACAATTATTCGCATTGCACCGAATTTGTGGATGGGACGAACCTACCGTTGATATGATTCCCTTATTTGAAACAGTAGATGATCTTCAGGCTTCTGAAGAAATAATGCGTAACCTCTATTCTAATCCCACCTATAAAAACCACTTAAAGAAGCGCAAGGACAAACAAACCATAATGTTAGGCTTTTCTGATGGTACAAAAGATGGGGGGTATATTATGGCCAATTGGAGTATTTATAAAGCAAAAGAAATGCTCTCCGAAGTATCGAAGTCGTTCGATATAGATGTTGCGTTTTTCGATGGTAGAGGAGGACCACCAGCACGTGGTGGAGGAAACACGCATCAGTTCTATGCATCTTTAGGAGAAAAAATTAATGCGAACGATATCCAAATCACCATTCAGGGGCAAACCATCAGCTCTAATTTTGGAACACAAGATTCTTCTCAATTTAACCTTGAACAATTGTTGAGTTCAGGTATTCAAAACCAAGTGTTAGACGGACAACGCACTGTGTTGGCAGAGGAAGACAGGCAAACCCTTCAGCAATTAGCCGATACCAGCTACGAAGCCTATCAAGACTTTAAAGCAAATCCTCAATTCGTGCCCTATTTAGAGCACATGAGCACCTTAAAGTTCTATGCTAAAACCAACATTGGAAGTCGACCATCAAAACGAGGTAATTCAAAACAATTGAATTTCTCTGATTTGCGTGCCATTCCCTTTGTAGGTTCATGGAGCCAATCAAAACAAAATGTTCCGGGATTCTTTGGGGTTGGAACAGCATTAAAGCAATATGAAGACGCTGGTGAATTTGACAAAGTAGTTGCTCTGTATAACAATTCCCCTTTCTTTAAAACCCTAGTCGCGAATAGTATGATGAGTTTATCTAAGTCATTCTTAGGGCTGACAGCCTACATGGAAACTGATCCGACCTATGGTGCGTTTTGGAAAATCATATACAATGAATATCTATTGAGTCAGCGCTTGTTGTTAAAAGTATCAGGTTTTGATACCCTAATGCAAGATCAACCTGCAGGTAAAAAATCCATCGATATTCGTGAGGAAATTGTCCTTCCTTTATTGACAATTCAGCAGTATGGTCTCATTAAAATTCAAGAACTAAATAAAGAAGAGGGAAAAAGTAACCCACTAAAAGCGGTATTTGAAAAGCTAGTTACCCGTTCTTTATTTGGAAACATTAATGCCAGTAGAAATTCAGCTTAATTTTTAGCATAAAAACGGAAAGCATCTTTAAATAATGCTGTAGGCACCTCAATATCCCATTGGGGTGCTCCTATTTTATCTAATAGGCAAAATTGAATCTTTCCGTGACTGTTTTTCTTGTCGTAAATAAGAAGTGAAAGAATAGCGTCAATTTCTTCTTCTGTAAAGTTGACTTTTGGATAAATCGAATCAAATACTACTTTGATTTCTTCCGCTTCTTTATCAGGTAAATTAAGTAGCGCTACAGATAAATAGGCTTCTAAAATCATTCCTATTGCTATTGCTTCACCATGCAGTAATGTAGTTTTACCTTCTTCAGTTAAACAATACGATTCTATGGCATGCCCTAAAGTGTGGCCAAAGTTTAAAATTTTACGCAACCCATTTTCCTTGGGATCTTCTTTAACCACCTTGTTTTTAATTTGTACGGAATGCTGAATGTGAGTTGCAATATCATCTGTAGAAATCGCTTTGTAGTTAGCAAGTAATTTCCAGTAGGCTGGATCTTGAATCAACCCATGCTTTAACATCTCTGCATAACCAGAACGATACTCATTGGCTGGAAGTGTAGTGAGAAATGCTGTGTCAATGACAACTGCTTGCGGATTTATGATACTCCCAACTTGATTTTTAAGCGCACCAAGATCAACCCCCGTTTTTCCGCCAACCGAAGCATCAACCATGGCCAGTAGGGAAGTTGGGAAGTTTATAAAATCTATGCCGCGTTTAAAACTAGCAGCAACAAAACCTCCTAAATCGGTTACCACCCCACCTCCTAGATTTATCATTAGGCTTTTACGGTCTGCGCCCAAGTCAGACAAAGCTTCCCAAACGCCAAGACAGGTATGAATGTGTTTGTTTTCTTCCCCTGCTTCAATGCTAATAACCTCCACATTATCCGGTAGATTATAGGTGCTTAAAAATAGGGGAAGACAGTGCTTTTCTGTGTTTGTGTCTACTAAAACAAAGACAGTTGAATAGGCTTTTTTTTCAAGTAATTCAGAAAAAAATCCAGTGTCTTGGTCGGTGAAAAAGATGTTGTGATCTTGAGCTTCTACGATTTTCATAAACTTTCACAAAAGTACATTATTTATATTAAATTTTTGTTCTATATATGCACCAGCCCCGAACAAAAAAGATATTACTATATTTATTTTGAAGGGGCAGTTCTTTTTATAAGAGCTGCTTTTTTTTGTCCTATTTTTTACATTTGAAAAAAAAAAGATGCGCTTATTTGACAATACAGAAGTAGCCTTCGCAGCAAAGTCTGACGTAGCGCTAGAACGTGCTTATTTTCTTTTCAAATTGATTGCTAATGAACCTTTGGTTCGCATAGGTGCTCTGGTGGCCAATTTCGCACTAAAAGCCCATCTGCCTGTAGAAGGGTTAATTCGCGCCACAGTATTTGACCATTTTTGCAGTGGAACAAATGCCAATGAATCTCTGAAAGTGGTCAATACGCTCGCCAAGCAAAAAGTCTTTTCTGTACTCGATTATTCTGTTGAAGGAGCAAAAGAAGAAATTAGCCTAGATGCTTGTTTAGCGAATACACTTAGTACTATAGAATTATCCAGTAAATCTGATAACATACCCTTTACTGTGTTTAAACCCACAGGCTTTGGTGATCCTGCACTATACAGCAAAGTGAGTCAAGGCGAAGCCCTTTCGAAAGATGAAGAAGCAGCTTGGGAGCGTATTCGTTTACGCTATTTAAAATGCTGTGAAACGGCAAAG
>WTJU01000121.1:15693-20765 GCA_011526285.1 Candidatus Arcticimaribacter sp. | reverse complement strand
GCGCTTACCATTTAAAATAAAAAAAAGGAAAACAAGCCCCGCTGAAAAACCCCCTAAATAATAGCCCAAACGATGAAGAAACCCCATGATTAAATAAATTTTAATTTTCGCGTAATAGAATCAACCTTTTCCATTGTGATTTGATGATGTGCTTCCGGAAGTAAATTATGAATATTTTCAGGCCATTCAACTAGGCAAATATGCTTGGAAAATAAATACTCTTCAGCGCCAAAATCATAAGCTTCTTCTTCATTTTCAATTCGGTAGCAATCAAAGTGATAGACCGGTTTACCCGTATTGTCGCGGTATTCATTTATAAGCGAAAATGTAGGACTAGACACAGTGTCAGAACACTTTAACACCTTACAAAGTGCCTTAATTAAGGTTGTTTTACCTGCGCCCATTTCTCCTTTAAATGCAACTACGTTTTCACGAATAAGCGGCACAATCTCTTGTGCAAGTGTATCTATAGTGTCTAGAGTGTATTCTCGTTCCAACGCTTAAATTTTTGGAGTCAAAAATACAAAAGGAATTAACATTTCCTCCATTGAAATCCCACCGTGTTGATAGGTGTTTTGAAAAAGTTTGGCATAATGATTATAATTCTGCGGATAAACAAAATAATGCGCTTCTTTGGCAAAAATATAACGACTGTTTAGGCTTAAGCTTGGTAGCTTTATGGATTTAGGATCAGTAACCTCCATTACCTTTTTTTCAGGATAATTAAGGTTTTTACCTGTTTTGTAGCGCAAATTCAAGCTTGTTTCTTTGTCTCCTTTTACCTCTAGGGGCGATTTTACATTTATGGTTCCGTGATCTGTTGTGAGGAGTAACTGATAGCCTAAATGCTTGGCTTTCTGTAGGGCTTCAAATAAAGGGGAATTTTTGAACCAGCTTTCGGTTAAAGATCGATATCCTTTGTCATCTGATGCTAACTCTTTAATAATCTCCATTTCAGACTTAGCATGGGAAATCATATCTACAAAATTATAGACCACAGTAAATAACCCATTGTTCTTTTGTTGTTCAATTTCTTTAACCAATGACTTGGCTCCATCGAGGTTGGTTATTTTCCTGAAATGGTGTTTGTGCTCCACGTGAAGACGATTCAGTTGTTTTTCGAGTAAAGCGGCTTCGTGTTGATTTTTACCACCCTCTTCATGATCGTCTAACCAATGCGTTGGGTAATGCTGTTTGATTTCGCCCGGCATAAGCCCAGAAAACAAGCTATTGCGAGCATATTGTGTTGCTGTTGGTAAAATACTGTAGTAAATTGATTCTTCTTCCTTCTGGTAAATTGAACTTAACAAGGGTTCAATCGTTTTCCATTGATCCCACCGCAAATTATCAATCACCAAAAGAAGCGTGGGCTGATCTGCTTTAAGTTTTGGGACAACCTTTTCTTTAATTACACGATGCGATAGGAGAGGGGAAGCCTCTGCATTTTCAATCCACTGCGTGTAATTTTCTTCAATAAATTTGGCAAAAAGAGTGTTGGCTTCTTTTATTTGATTTTCTAATATTTCAACAAAGGCAGTGTCACCAGATTGTTGAAGCTCCAATTGCCAAAACACCAATTTTTTATAAAAATCAGTCCAGGCCCCTGTGGTGTCAACATCCATTAATGCTAAACTGATTTTTTGAAACTCTTTTTGATAATTATGCGCAGTTTTCTCAGAAATTAAACTTTGATGATTCAATGTTTTTTTAAGCGACAACAAGATTTGATGGGGATTCACAGGCTTTATCAGGTAATCAGAAATTTTAGAGCCAATAGCATCTTCCATTATGTGTTCCTCCTCATTCTTGGTCACCATTATCACTGGCAGGCTTGGGTGCTCAGCTTTAAGCAATCCTAAGGTTTCAAGCCCGTTGAGTCCGGGCATGTTTTCATCCAACAAAACAACGTCAAAATGTCGTTCATTAACTAATTCAAGCGCTTCCTGACCGTTGGTGCAAGCATGGGCTTCATAGCCTCTCGAAGCCAAAAAGAGAAAATGAGGTTTGAGTAGATCTACCTCGTCATCTACCCATAAGATTTGGATTGGTTGCATATTCAGTATATTTGAAAAAATAATCCCCTTTTGAAAGCAAAAAAGCTCCCTTTCTTAAACGATCCAATTTACGGATTTATTCATATTGCTTCCCCTTTAATTTTCGAATTATTAGAGCATCAATACGTTCAACGTTTAAGACGCATTGCACAAATGGGATTATCCAGTTTGGTTTTCCCCGGGGCACGTCACAGTCGTTTTGAACACGCCCTCGGCGCAATGCATTTAATGAACCTGGTGGTAGAGCACTTGCGTAAAAAAAACATAGAAATCTCACCAAAAGAGCATGAGGCAATGGCCATAGCAATATTACTACATGATATTGGTCACGGACCATTCTCCCATGCATTAGAAAATGTTATTTGCCTAAATATTCATCATGAAAAACTCTCTTTAGAATTGATGCAGCAACTAAATCGAGATTTAGATGGTCAACTTGAGCTCGCAATTTCTATTTACAACAACACCTACAAAAGAGGCTTCATGCATCAATTGGTTTCCAGTCAGTTAGACCTTGACCGCTTAGATTACCTAAAACGCGATAGTTTTTATTCAGGAGCTACAGAAGGGAATATAAACACCCAGCGAATTGTTGCAATGTTTAACGTGGTTGACGATAAATTGGTGATTGAAGAAAAGGGACTATTCTCTGTAGAAAAATTCATCATGGCACGAAGGCTCATGTACTGGCAAGTATATCTTCACAAGACAGGCCTAGCAGCTGAATTGCTTCTGGCCAAATTGATGCTGTATGCACGCAAAAAACTCCAACACGAAAAATTACCTGGACTATCAGAAGCCATGTACTATTTCTTGACCAATGACACCATCGATATCACAGATAAAACAGTACTACAACTATTTACGCAACTTGATGATACCGACGTTCTTGTTTGTTTAAAAACCTGGCAAAATCATCCTGATCCCATTCTAGCATCGTATGCAAAACGTTTATTGCATCGTAGATTGATGAAAGTTAAGTTCTCAAACAAACCTTTTGCTGAAGAGAAGATCCTTAAAAAACGCCAAAAACTAATTGCAGCAGGAAATTCAGAAGACTTTGCCAACAGTTTTGTGTTTACAGGTAAGGTGAGTGCACGTCCTTATTCACTAGATGAAGACCCAATCGTATTGTTGAAAAAATCGGGTAAAACAGTCCATTTTGATGCGCATTCAAGTTTATTCAAAGGCGATAGTTTTAGCAGTTTAGAGACGAAATACTATCTCTGCTATGCAAAGTCATTATAGTCTTTAAATTTTTGTAATTTTGCGGGAATGAAATTCACGGCTGCACAAATCGCACAAATCCTTAACGGAACCGTTGATGGTGATGCTACAATTGAAGTTTCACAATTGGCAAAAATTGAAGAAGGAACCCTTGGTTCTCTTACTTTTTTAGCCAATCCCAAATATACCCCTCACATTTACACCACCCAGTCTTCTATAGTCATTGTCAACAAAGATTTTGAACCTGAGAGTACGGTGCACGCTACATTAATTCGTGTAGCTGATGCATACCAAGCATTTAGCACCCTTTTAGACTTTTACAATCAACAAAAAAAGAAAGCAGCTGGTGTAGAAAAAACAGTTATAAAAGGGGACAATGTTAGCATAGGCAGCAATAGCTACATTGGCCATTATGTTGTTTTGGGAAACAATGTTCAGCTTGGAGAAAATGTCAGCATCATGTCACATGTGGTTATTGAAGACAATGTAACCATTGGCAATGATACTGTGGTGTACCAAAATTCAGTTATTCACTCTGACACATCAATTGGACAATTCTGCGTTGTCAATGCTGGTTCCATTATTGGTTCAGATGGTTTTGGTTTCGCCCCTAAAGAAGACGGGAGTTATAAGAAAGTTCCACAAACAGGCAATGTTATTATAGAGGACCATGTTGATGTTGGTGCAAACTCTACAATAGACCGTGCTACCCTTGGTTCTACAAAAATTGGAAGAGGAGTAAAACTGGACAACCAAATTCAAATTGCACATAATGTTGAAATTGGACAGCACACTGTTATTGCTGCACAATCTGGCATAGCAGGATCATCAAAAGTTGGTGAAAATTGTGTGATTGGAGGTCAAGTTGGAATAATTGGCCATCTAAAAGTTGGTGATCGTGTTAAAATTCAGGGGCAAAGTGGTGTTACAAGTAATATTGATAGTGATACAAGTCTCTACGGAACGCCAGCCATAAACTTTAAAGACTACCTAAAGTCCTACATATTTTTTAAACGCTTTCCTTCCATCGTTCAACGCCTAGACGCCCTAGAAAAAAATAAAGATGAGTAATTTACAAACTACGATTAAACAAGAAACAAGCCTAACAGGAGTAGGTTTGCACACGGGTAAAAATGTAAGCTTACGATTTGCCCCAGCCCCAGCAAATACAGGATATGTGTTTGTGCGCTACGATCTTGAAAATGAACCCCAAGTTGAAGCTGATGTTCAATGGGTCACAGATACCCAAAGAGGAACCAACCTTGATAAAAATGGTGTGCGCATTCACACATCTGAACATGTACTATCAGCATTAGTGGGCTTAGAAATAGACAACTGCTATATCTACCTTGATGCGCCTGAGCCACCAATTATGGACGGCTCGTCTATTCATTTTGTCAATGCACTAAATGAAGCAGGAATCACAACACTCGAAGAAGAACGTGATGAGTATGTTGTTCAAGAAGTCATTCACTTTAAAGATGACGAAACCGGGAGTGAAATGACTGTCATCCCGTCTGATACCTATAAAATAACCACAATGGTTGATTTTGGCACAAAGGTATTAGGAACACAAAATGCCACTTTAGAGCATTTGAAGGACTACGAAAATGAAATCGCTTCCTCAAGAACCTTTAGCTTTCTGCATGAATTAGAAATGCTTCTCGAAAATGGACTAATACAAGGTGGAGATCTAAATAACGCCATTGTTTATGTTGACAAGCCATTGTCAGAAGAAACCATGGAGCGCCTTAAAAAAGCATTTAACAAAACCGAAATAGCTGTCCAACC
>WTJU01000121.1:7780-15593 GCA_011526285.1 Candidatus Arcticimaribacter sp. | reverse complement strand
CAAGTAGGAGGGGTCTTAGTATTGAATACAGTACCTGATCCTGAAAACTACCTGACCTATTTTATGAAAATTGACAATGTGAAATTTAAACACCCTGTTCATCCTGGAGATCATTTAGTCTTTAAACTAGAGTTAATCACGCCAATTCGAAGAGGGATTTGTCACATGAAAGGCCTTACATTTGCCAACGGTAGACTTTCTACAGAAGGAGAATTAATGGCACAAATTATTCGAAAAGAAAAAGTATGAATCAACCCTTAGCATACGTACACCCCGGAGCAAAAATTGCCAAAAACGTTGTAATAGACCCCTTCTCAACCATTAGTAATGATGTTGTTATTGGAGAAGGAACATGGATAGGTTCCAATGTAACCATAATGGAAGGTGCACGTATTGGGAAAAATTGTACCATCTTTCCAGGTGCGGTAATTTCAGCACCGCCACAAGATTTAAAATACAACGGAGAAGAAACCCTTACTGTTATTGGTGACAATACTACCATTCGTGAGTGTGTGACCATAAACAGAGGAACCCTAGACAGACAAAAAACAGAAGTTGGCAAGAACTGTTTAATTATGGCCTATTGCCATATTGCTCACGACTGCGTGGTTGGAGATTATTGTATTTTTTCCAACAACAGCACATTAGCAGGACACGTTAACATTGGCAACTACGTTATCTTGGCAGGTATGACCGCCATTCATCAGTTTTGCACCGTTGGAGACTATGCCTTTATCACAGGAGGTTCCTTGGTACGAAAAGATGTACCTCCGTTTGTAAAGGCTGCTCGTGAGCCATTGTCTTATGTTGGCGTAAACTCCGTAGGATTGAGAAGAAGAGGTTTTAGCACCGAAAAAATTCGCGAAATCCAATCCATCTACCGTATTTTGTATCAGAAAAACTATAATAACTCCCAAGCTGCAGATATTCTTGAAGCTGAAATGGAAGTAAGCCCAGAACGGGACGAAATCCTTGCTTTTATTAAGAATTCGCATCGAGGAATCATGAAAGGTTACTTTCGTAAAAACTAAATAAATGGCGACAACATCAGACATCCGCAAGGGACTTTGCATTAAATACAATAACGACATCTACAAAATTGTGGAATTTTTACACGTCAAACCAGGTAAAGGTCCCGCTTTTGTTCGCACCAAGCTAAAAAGTGTTTCCAATGGGAAAGTGATAGACAACACCTTCTCTGCGGGGCATAAAATTGAAGATATCCGCGTAGAAACAAACAAATTTCAATTTTTATATAGCGAGGGAGACACCTTTCACTTCATGAATAATGATGATTACAATCAAATTAGCATTGAGAAAAACATACTCGATCGACCAGATTTAATGAAAGAAGGTGAAGTTGTATCCATTTCAATCAATACGGAAGACGGAATGCCGCTATCTGTTGATATGCCAGCCAGTGTAATTTTAGAAATTACACACACAGAGCCCGGGGTGAAAGGGAACACAGCAACCAATGCTACAAAACCTGCCACCGTTGAAACAGGAGCACGAATAAATGTACCATTATTTATCAATGAAGGAGATAAAATAAAAGTAGATGCTGAAAAAGGTACCTACCTAGAACGCATCAAAGAATAGATAAATAAAAAAACCAACACAAAAAGAATTAAATAAATGAGCGTATTAGTAAACAAAGATTCAAACATTATTGTTCAAGGATTTACAGGAAGTGAAGGAACATTTCACGCCACACAAATGATTGAATACGGTACCAATGTTGTTGGTGGTGTAACCCCTGGTAAAGGTGGACAAACCCATCTTGACAAGCCAGTATTCAATACAGTAGCAGAAGCGGTAGAAAAAGTAAATGCCGATACAACCATCATATTTGTTCCCCCAGCATTTGCTGCAGATGCAATAATGGAAGCTGCTGATGCCGGAATTAAAGTAATCATTACCATTACAGAAGGCATACCAGTAGCTGATATGGTTAAGGCGGCAAACTATATAAAAAACCGTGACTGTACACTTGTAGGCCCTAACTGCCCGGGAGTAATCACGCCGGGAGAAGCAAAAGTGGGCATTATGCCAGGCTTTGTCTTTAAAAAAGGAAACGTAGGTATCATTTCGAAATCTGGAACACTTACCTATGAAGCTGCAGACCAAGTAGTTCGTGAAGGCTATGGAATAACCACTGCAATTGGTATTGGCGGTGACCCAATCATTGGAACTACCACGCGTGATGCAGTAGAACTCTTTATGAACGACCCAGAAACCGAATGCATTGTGATGATAGGAGAAATTGGAGGACAACTTGAGGCTGATGCAGCGCATTACATCAAAGAAACAGGAAACAAAAAGCCTGTTGTAGGATTTATTGCTGGAGAAACTGCCCCTGCTGGTCGTACCATGGGACACGCTGGAGCAATTGTTGGGGGGTCTGACGATACTGCACAAGCAAAAAAACGTATTATGCGCGAATGTGGAATTCATGTAGTTGATTCCCCTGCCGCCATTGGAAATAAAGTAGCCGAAGTACTCGCCTAAATTAGTATCATGCAATTATTAACAGGAAAAACAGCAATCATTACCGGGGCAAGTCGTGGTATAGGTCGTGGCATTGCTACCGTATTTGCACAACATGGATGCAATGTTGCCTTTACCTACAGTAGTTCTGTTGATGCAGCAAAAGCACTAGAACAAGAACTAGTGGCCCTTGGTGTACACGCCAAAGGTTATCAAAGCAATGCTGCAAGCTTTGAAGAAGCACAAACCTTGGTAGACAACGTGAGCAAAGATTTTGAAGGAATTGATATCTTAATCAATAACGCTGGAATCACCAAAGATAATCTCCTTATGCGCATGGGAGAAGAGGACTTTGATAAAGTGATTGAAGTAAATTTGAAATCTGTCTTTAACATGACCAAAGCAATACAACGCACCTTCCTAAAACAGCGAAAAGGATCATTAATTCACATGAGTTCAGTTGTGGGTGTAAAAGGGAATGCCGGACAAGCCAATTATGCTGCTTCAAAAGCAGGAATTATTGGTTTTTCTAAATCCATTGCCCTAGAACTAGGGTCGCGAAACATACGTTCAAATGTAATAGCCCCTGGATTTATTGAGACAGAAATGACCGCTAGCCTCCCCGAAGACGTAGTCGCAGGGTGGCGTAACGGTATTCCGTTAAAACGCGGAGGTACCCCCGAAGACATTGCGAACGCTTGTGTTTTCTTGGGGTCTGATTTATCGAACTACGTTACAGGGCAAGTCCTTAACGTTGACGGTGGAATGCTAACTTAAAACAACAAAAAATGCAACGATTACCAAAAATTGGCCTTCCTGCACTAGCACTTGGCTTTATTTTAATCATTTTCATCTCCAAATCATCCATTAACATTGGGTATGGAGAGGCAGGAGTACTCTTTAAAACCTTTGGTGGAGGAGTAGTAACAGATACCGCACCGCTGGGGGAAGGATTTCATATTATCGCCCCTTGGAATAAAGTATATGTATACAACGTAAAGCAACAAGAATTTTTCGAAGGAAACATGCAAGTATTATCTTCTAACGGATTAGAAATATCCTTAGATGTATCCGTACTGTACCAGCCTAAATATGACGAATTAGGCCTTTTGCATAAAACCAAAGGTGAAAACTACGTCAACGTGGTTTTAATTCCTCAAATTCGTGCGGTAGCACGATCTGTTGTAGGGCGCTATACCCCAGAGCAACTCTATTCAACCAAGCGCGATGCAATTCAAAATGAGATTTACGACGAAACAAAAAAGAATGTAGAATCGCAACACATTCAATTAAATGCAGTTTTGGTTCGTGATGTAACCCTTCCAATAGCCATTAAAGAAGCAATTGAGCGTAAATTGCGCCAAGAGCAGGAAGCTTTAGAATACGAATTCCGTATTGAAAAAGCACGTCAAGAGGCTGAACGTCAACGAATTGATGCAGAAGGAAAAGCAACAGCAAACCGCATCTTAAGTGCGTCGCTAACCGATAAAATTCTACAAGAAAAGGGAATAGAGGCAACCATTAAGTTGTCTGAGTCACCAAATTCTAAAGTAATAGTTATTGGTAGTGGTGACAGCGGTATGCCAATCATTTTAGGAAACCAATAATTTTTATTGATTCACAAATAAAGATTATATTTGCCACACAAATGAAAAGAAACCACGCACATATTCATCATATGCATTCTCGTTCAAACGAGTGTTAATGGATAGTGCTGCTATAAATTTAACCCGTTTGATCTTCAAGCGGGTTTTTTTATTTAGAAAACCCGTACAAGGTCAACCAAATAAAAAAATATGATACGAATTGCTATTCAAAAGTCAGGACGCCTAAACCAAGAATCGCTAGCACTGCTCAAAAGCTGCGGTATTGCAATCGAAAATGGAAAAGATCAACTAAAAGCCTCGGCAAGAAACTTTCCTGTAGAGGTCTTCTTTTTACGCAATGGAGATATACCGCAATACCTTCGTGATGGAGTGGTAGACTTAGCTATTCTGGGCAGTAATACCCTGGTTGAAAAAGGACAAGACTTAGAAATTATAGAAACATTAGGCTTCTCAAAATGCCGAGTCTCAATCGCTGTACCAAAAGGAAGTGAATTTGATGGTATTGAGGCTTTAGCAGGGAAAAAGATTGCAACATCCTATCCTAACACCGTTAAACAGTTCCTTGCGAAGAACCAAATAAAGGCTGATTTACATATCATTAACGGTTCGGTAGAAATCGCGCCAAACATTGGACTTGCAGACGCAATTTGTGATATTGTATCTAGTGGAAGCACCTTATTTAAAAACAACTTAAAGGAAGTTGTTAAACTGCTTGATTCTGAGGCAGTTTTAGTGCAAGGCCCTAA
This sequence comes from Candidatus Arcticimaribacter sp., assembly GCA_011526285.1. Classification (GTDB taxonomy): domain Bacteria; phylum Bacteroidota; class Bacteroidia; order Flavobacteriales; family Flavobacteriaceae; genus Arcticimaribacter. The sequence goes on along the minus strand of WTJU01000121.1, from coordinate 10,750 downwards.
TGTTACCCAAGCACAATTAGAATTGATTGAAACAATCCAATTCCGTATTCAGGCAGTACTCCGTGCAAAAAAATCGAAATACATTCTCCTAAATGCACCAAACCATAGCATCGAGAAGATCGCTGAAATACTTCCTGTTTTGAAAAGCCCAACAGTGTTACCTTTAGCGCAAGAGGGGTGGAGCTCCATTCACTCTGTCATCAATGCAGGTGATTTTTGGGAGGTTATAGACCAGCTTAAAGCCGCAGGAGCAGAAGATATACTTGTTTGTCCAATAGAAAAAATGGTGCGCTAATGGAACAATTTATTTCTCCTAAAAAAGAAGCGTGGAAAGCACTGTTGGAACGCCCAACAGCTAGCTATAAAGATTTAGAACCTTTAGTAGAAGAAGTTTTTGAAGCAGTAAAAACCAATGGAGATGACGCTGTGCGCAAATACACCAAAAAATTTGATGGTGTAACAAAAGAAACCCTGCGTGTATCTAGTGCTGAAATTCAAACAGCAATACAACGTGTATCACCAGAGTTAAAAGCATCCATTTGTCTTGCCAAAGACAATATTGAACGTTTTCACCAAGCCCAAAGAACCGCTACAGTTCGTGTAACAACACAAAACGGAGTAGAGTGCTGGCAAGAGAAACGCCCCATTCAAAACGTTGGATTATACATCCCAGGGGGATCAGCCCCCTTATTTTCAACCATATTAATGTTGGCAGTACCCGCACAAATTGCTGGTTGCAGTGAAATTGTGATGTGTTCACCACCAGACAAAAACGGTGCTTTACCCGATGTTGTTCTCTACACAGCCAACCTTTGCGGAATAGAAAAAATTTATACCGTAGGAGGCATTCAAGCCATTGCTGCCATGACCTTTGGAACAGAAAGCATTCCAAACGTGTATAAACTTTTTGGCCCTGGAAATCAATATGTAACTGTAGCCAAACAATGGGCAACACGCTTCAATATGGCCATTGATATGCCTGCAGGACCAAGCGAACTTTTGGTCGTTGCAGATGCAACTGCAAACCCTGCCTATATAGCTGCAGACCTACTCTCACAAGCAGAACACGGTCCAGATAGTCAGGTCATATTGGTTACAACAGCTACATCAATACTTTCGGCAGTACAACGTGAAATAACAACACAATTGGAGCGCTTACCGCGAAAAGCAATAGCTGAAAAAGCCATTGCGAATTCGAAAATAATTGCTTTTAGTACCGATGCTGAAGCCATTGATTTTATCAATCAATACGGGCCAGAGCATTATATAATTTGCATGGAAAATGAAGATGATTACATCAATGCCATTCAAAATGCAGGATCTGTATTTGTGGGGAACTACACCCCAGAGAGTGCAGGAGATTATGCCTCGGGAACAAATCATACTTTGCCAACCAATGGCTATGCCAAACAGTATAGCGGTGTAAATCTAGACAGCTTCCTCAAACAAATGACCTTCCAAAAACTTAGTGCAGAAGGAATTAAAGGTATAGGACCAGCTATAGAAGCCATGGCTGAAGCTGAAGGTTTGCAAGCGCATAAAAATGCTGTAACTTTGCGCCTAAATGACCTCAAAAATGAAAGCTAAAGAACGAATCCTACAGTGGGCGAGACCAGAAATCATCGCCCTAAAACCCTACCAATCTGCTCGACAAGAATTTGTTAGTAACGGGCGAGAAATGATTTTACTAGATGCAAATGAGAATCCATTTAACTCTACCGTAAATCGTTACCCCGATCCTATGCAGAATAAACTAAAATCACGTATAGCTGAAGCAAAAGGAATTGACAGCAATCAAATCTTTTTAGGCAATGGGAGCGACGAAGTCCTAAACCAGCTTATGCTTGTATTTTGTAAACCAGGAAAAGACAAAGCAATACTGCTTCCCCCAACCTTTGGAATGTATCAGGTTTGTGCCGACATAAACGGTGTAGAAACCCTTGCAGTTCCATTGACAAAAAACTTTCAACTGGATGTAGAGGCTATACTTGCCGCTCAAGACAAGCATACCAAAATGATTTTTATTCCAAGTCCAAACAACCCTACAGGAAATTGCTTTGAACGTGAAGATGTAATTGCAATTTTAGAAGGTTTTAAGGGCCTCGTAGTTCTTGACGAAGCCTATGTGGAATTTGCAGCAAAATATAGCTGTATCGATCTCCTAGAACAGTACAGCAACCTTGTCGTAGTGCAAACATTTTCTAAAGCACAAGGAATGGCAGGTGTTCGATTAGGGATGAGTTTTGCACACCGTCAAATTATTGATTTGATGAACAAAGTAAAAGCACCCTACAACATTAACACATTAACCCAAGAATTGGTGTTAAAACGCTTAGAAGAGCAGGGAGTAGTGCAGCAGGAAGTACATCAAATCTTACTCGAAAAAGAACGCTTGTTGATTGAACTACCCGCTATTTCTTTTATTAAAACCATTTATCCCTCACATGCCAATTTTTTTCTGATAAAAGTGGATAAAAGCAAACAACGCTACAACCAACTCATTGAACGCGGAATTGTAGTCCGCAATCCCTCAAAAAACCTTAACTGTGCCAATACCCTTAGAATAACTGTGGGTACTACAGAAGAAAACAATGCTTTAATAAGTGCATTACGCACCATGGATATCTAAATGAAAAAAGTACTCTTTATAGATCGTGATGGAACGCTGGCCTTAGAACCAGAAGACTACCAATTGGATGCCTTGACAAAACTTGAATTCTACCCAAAGGTATTCACCTACCTAGGTAAAATTGTAAAAGAATTAGACTACAGTTTAGTCATGGTGACCAACCAAGATGGTCTAGGTACCAAAAGTTTCCCAGAAGATGATTTCTGGCCCACACACAACTTTTTACTTAAAGCATTCGAAAACGAAGGCATCGTTTTCGATGAAATCCTTATCGATAAAAGCTTTCCAGAAGACAATGCGCCAACACGTAAACCTCGTACAGGTTTGCTTACACATTACAT
>WTJU01000121.1:1280-7680 GCA_011526285.1 Candidatus Arcticimaribacter sp. | reverse complement strand
GAAATGATTGGGAAACTGCCAACAGAAATGTTTATGCATTTCTTTAAGTCGTTTTCTGACGGAGCAAAAGCCAACCTAAACATAAAAGCAGAAGGAACCAATGAGCATCATAAAATTGAAGCCATATTTAAAGCCTTTGCAAAAGCCATTAAGGTAGCTATAAAACGCGATCCAAATAAAATGATTTTACCCAGTACTAAAGGGAGTTTGTAAATGAAATTAGCAATAATTGATTATGGTGCTGGAAACATTCAAAGCCTTCGTTTTGCGCTGGAACGTTTAGGAGTAGAAAGTGTACTTTCGGCTAAGATTGATGAAATCAAGTCCGCTGATAAAGTAATATTCCCCGGTGTTGGTGCAGCGAACGCTGCTATGGAAAAACTTCAAGCCACCGGTTTAGACACCCTTATTCCAGAACTGCAACAACCCGTTCTTGGCATTTGTTTAGGAATGCAACTCATGTGTAACATATCAGAAGAAGGCAATACCAAAGGTTTGGAAATATTTAATTGTAACGTAAAGCGCTTTCCTACCAGTGTAAAAGTACCCCAAATGGGGTGGAACACCCTAAATAACTGCAAGGGTGCTTTGTTCCAAAACATTCAACCCAATGAATACATGTATTTGGTTCACAGTTACTATGCACCATTAATAGAAGAAACAATTGCTGAAACTACCTACGGTGAACCCTACAGTACAGCTCTACAGAAAAATAATTTTTACGGTGTGCAATTCCATCCAGAAAAAAGCAGTAAAGCTGGGAGTAAAATACTGTCTAATTTTTTAGCCTTATGAGAATAATTCCTGCCATAGACATTATTGAGGGCAAATGCGTGCGTCTTTCAAAAGGAGATTATAGTACCCAAAAAATCTACAATGAGCACCCGCTAGAAGTGGCAAAAGCCTTTGAAGCCCACGGAATCGAGTACCTGCATTTGGTCGACCTAGACGGTGCAAAATCAAAACACATAGTAAATCATAAGGTTTTAGAAGAAATTGCCACGAAAACCCGCTTAAAAATAGACTTTGGAGGCGGTTTAAAAACCGACGAAGACCTGCGTATCGCTTTCGAAAGTGGCGCACAGCAAATCACGGGAGGAAGTATAGCCGTTAAAAACCCTGAAACGTTTACAGGTTGGATTCAACAATACGGAGCAGATAAAATAATTCTTGGAGCAGATGTAAAAGGCGAATATATCGCTACTGATGGCTGGTTAGAAACCTCAGATCAATCGTTATTCACCTTTTTAGCCCACTATCAAAATGAAGGGGTGAGAACCACAATTTGTACAGACATTAGCAAAGACGGGATGCTTGAAGGGCCTTCATTCAATTTATACGCCAAAATTATAGCCAAAACAACCCTAAAACTTGTTGCCTCTGGGGGGATTTCAAATTTCGATGAGCTTCCTCGATTGGCTGAGATGGGTTGCGATGGAACCATAATTGGCAAGGCCATTTATGAGAATAGAATTTCCTTGAAACAATTAGAAAACTTTATACTTAATCGCTAATGGAAGCCCGCTTACTAATAGAATTTAAGCAACATAGCGTATTTCGCTTAAAAGAGGGGCAGCGAATGATTCATCTCGCCATGGAGAAGGCAAAAGAAGAACAATTGTGGCTCATGCCAGGAAAAATAGGAACTCCTTTAGGAAATCAAATCCTGCACATTTGTGGAAATATGACCCAATATGCCATTGCATCTTTAACAGACACAAAAGACCAACGCCAGCGCGATTCAGAATTTTCTACCAAAGGAGGCTTTACAAAAAGCGAATTGCTTCAAAAATTAGATCATACAGTGGCACAAGCCATTGCTGCCATTAAAAACGCTCCAATAGAAGCCTTTTTAAATAACAGGAAAGTACAAGGGTTTGAATTTTCTGGCGTAGGAGTAGTACTCCACGCAGTAGAACATTTTTCCTACCATGTTGGGCAAATTGCCTTCTGGGTGAAACAACTTAATCAACTAGATTTAGGTTTTTATGCCCACCATGATTTAACCCAATTAAACGAATAATATGCTCACCAAACGCATTATTCCCTGTCTAGACATTAAAGATGGTCGCACCGTTAAGGGCGTGAATTTCGTCAACCTTCGCGATGCAGGCGATCCTGTGGAGCTAGCCGCACAATATGCCGCTGAAAATGCAGATGAGTTGGTGTTTTTAGACATTTCTGCGACAGAACAAAAACGAAAAACACTAGCAGCGCTGGTGTTAAAAGTTGCTGAGGCGATAGACATTCCTTTTACTGTTGGGGGTGGAATATCGTCTGTAGAAGATGTAGCCATACTATTAAACAACGGTGCCGATAAAGTCTCAATCAATTCTGCAGCAGTAAAACGTCCAGAACTCATAAACGAATTGGCGACTCAATTTGGTAGTCAGTGTGTTGTTGTAGCAATTGATGCCAAACAAGTTAACGGAGAATGGTTGGTGCATTTAGTGGGCGGGAAGGTACCCACACAAATCAATCTTTTTGACTGGGCAAAAGAAGTTGAGCAAAGAGGGGCTGGTGAAATTCTGTTCACCTCTATGGATCATGATGGAACCAAAGCAGGCTTTGCCAATCAAGCATTGGCACGCTTGTCTAAAGAAGTCAACATTCCTATCATTGCTTCGGGCGGAGCAGGAAATGTGAGCCATTTTATTGATACCTTTACCACTGGAAATGCAGATGCAGCCTTGGCTGCAAGCATATTTCACTTTGGGGAAATAAGTGTTCCCAACCTAAAACAAGCTTTAAAAGCACAGCAAATTGCTGTTCGAATCTAATCGTATGAAACTCAATTTTTCAAAATCAATTGACGGTCTTTTACCTGCCATAGTTCAAGATGCCACCACCAAAACAGTATTAATGCTGGGCTACATGAATGAAGAAGCACTAAAAGTAACCCAAGACACAGGAAAAGTTACCTTCTTTAGTCGGTCTAAACAACGCTTGTGGACGAAAGGGGAGGAGAGTGGTCATTTTCTATCTCTTGTCTCTATTAAAGCAGACTGCGATCAAGATACCTTATTAGTCCTCGCTACCCCCTTAGGGCCAACCTGTCACAAGGGAACCGACACCTGTTGGGGAGAAGAAAACAAGCAAGACTTTGGTTTTCTGAGCGAACTTGAAGGGACCATTGCCCAACGAAAATTAGCGGATGATGATACAAGCTATGTGGCTTCGCTTTTCCGAGAAGGAATAAATAAAATAGCACAAAAAGTAGGTGAGGAGGCTGTAGAAACTGTAATTGAAGCCAAAGACAACAACGATGAACTTTTCCTCAACGAAAGTGCCGACTTGCTTTTTCACTACCTCATTTTACTCCAAGCCAAGGGCTATCAGCTATCTGATATTATACGCACCCTAGAAAAACGCAAACGATAGTCATTCAATAAACACAAGGAGTGTCTTTTTTCTTTGTAGCTTTAAACAAACAAAAACGACATGAAAAAACTCCTTTTACTTTGCCTCGCCCTTAGCCTTACTGCTTGTTCAACAGCACCAAAGAAAACTGCTGCAGACTTTGATGCTTTCTTAGAGGAAGCCTATCAAGCCAATCTCGAACTGTATCGTTTGCCCTCCACCTATTTAGGGGAAAGCCGCTACAATGACACCCTTCCCAACTACCTGTCAGATGCGTTTTCTGCCAAAGAGTTGGCCCATTATACCAAGTTTAAAGCTGAACTTGCAACCTATCCTGATGAGATTCTAACAGAAGATCAGCGTTTAAGTAAAGCGCTTATGACTTGGGAGATTGACATTGCATTAGATGAAAAAAAATTCCCAAAAGATCTAATGCCCATTGACCAAATGTGGTCGTTTCATTTAAGTTTTGGGCAATTGGCCAGTGGGCAAGGGGCACAACCTTTTGCTACTACCCAAGATTATCGCAACTGGCTTGTTCGTTGTGAAGGTTACCTCGCATGGATGCAATCTGCCGAAGATAAAATGCGTGAAGGAATAGAAAAAGGATGGGTATTGCCCACCGCATTGATCGAAAAAGTAATCCCCCAACTAGAACAGATGATTACTGCTACAGCAGAGGAACACCTGTTTTATGCCCCCATTAAAAACCTTCCTGAAAGCATTGCAACGGTAGAGAAAGAAGAACTCACCAAAGCCTACACCGCTCTTATCGTTGATAAAGTGGTGCCTGCCTATCAACAACTTCATGACTTTATGGTCAATGAATATAAAGCAGCAGGAAGAAGCAGTAGCGGTTTTAGTGCCCTAGAAGGGGGTGAGGCCTACTATCAACACGCGATTAAACGCTACACCACCACCAACATGAAACCCGATGAAATCCATAAATTGGGTTTAGATGAAGTAGCACGTATCCGTACCGAAATGGAAGAAGTAAAATTGGCTGTAGGTTTTGAAGGTGATTTAATGGCCTTTTTTGATCATGTGCGAACCCATGCGCCACTCATGCCTTTTGATGCTCCGCAGCAAGTGATCGATAACTTCAATGCAATCCACCAAAAAATCATTCCTAAAGTAAATAAGCTGTTCTCTCTACAACCAAAAACACTTTTTGAAGTACGCAGAACAGAAGCATTTAGAGAAGCATCGGCCAGCGCTGAGTACAATTCAGGCTCAATGGATGGAAGTCGACCAGGGATTTTCTATGTTCCCATACGCGACGTAACCACTTACAACATTCATCAAGATGAAGATTTGTTTTTACATGAAGCCATACCAGGTCATCATTTTCAAATCTCCCTTCAGCAAGAGAACACCCAACTGCCTTCTTTCCGAAAAAATTTATGGTACAGTGCCTATGGCGAAGGCTGGGCATTGTATACAGAGTCGCTAGGGAAGGAGCTAGGGCTTTATGAAGACCCCTATCAATACTTTGGTATGTTAGCCGCAGAAATGCACCGTGCTATTCGACTAGTTGTCGACACAGGCCTGCACGCCAAAGGCTGGACACGCGAGCAAGCCATTCAATATTCATTGGAAAATGAGTCAGAGTCTGAAGTGAAAATCACCTCAGAAATTGAACGCTACATGGCCAATCCGGGGCAAGCCCTTTCGTATAAAATTGGGCAATTAAAAATACGCCAACTACGTCGACAAGCCCAAGAAAGCTTGGGTGTACAGTTCGACATACGTGAATTTCACCGCGTTGTTTTAGAGTCGGGGAGTATGCCCTTGGCGTTGTTAGAAGAAAAAGTGAACCGTTGGATGAACAGTTTAAAATAACAAATTATGACGCCTGCTTTAAACCCCGATATTTTCAGTTTTTTTTCTGAATTGGAAAACAATAATACCCGTGAGTGGTTTGAACCTCAAAAAGCGCGATTTAAAGCCTTAGAGGGAGAAATGAAGCAGTTTGCTTCCGTCTTAACTTCGGCAATGAATGAACATGATAGTATTGATAAATTCAAACTATTTCGCTTGTACCGCGATGTGCGCTTCTCAAAAGATAAAACCCCCTTTAAGACCCATTTTGGTATTTCTTTTCATCGGGAAAAACCAGCCTTAAGGGGTGGGTATTATCTTCACATCAAACCCGGAGATAATTTTATTGCCACAGGCTTTTGGAATCCAGAGAAAGACGATTTAAAACGCATTCGAAAGGAAATGGAGGTAGATGCAGATGAATTTCGTGAACTAATGGCACAACCCTCGTTTAAAAGCGTTTGGGGTGCATTAGAAGGCGAGGAGGTGAAAACTGCCCCTAAAGGTTTTTCTAAAGAAGATCCCAACATCGACTTAATCAAGAAGAAAGCCTATTTATTCACAAAAAAATACAGCGATAAAGAAGTGCTTGCCAAAGACTTTTTGCAAAAAGTCAATGCTGATTTTAAAGCCGTACGTCCATTCTTTGATTATATGAGTAGTGTACTCACCACCGATTTAAATGGCGTTTCTTTGCTTTAACGCTTAACTTACTTTAGCGATACTGTTCAAAGGAAAAGCGAACATTTGAACTTGATCTTTTAAGCGTTCAATCACCATATTCATCATACGTTTATTAAGCGATGATGAATTGAGGCTATACTGTTGGTACTCATCAACTGTGAACTGACCAATAATTACACCTTTCACAGAATTGCGAAACTTTTGGTCTTTAATTAAACTATTCTCGATGTAGGCCAGCTTTTTTTCTACCCCCAAATCGTAAAATACCCCTTTGCGTTTTTCAATATAATTGTGAAATATCGCCAAGAGTAGGGGGTTCTGAAGCTTTAAAATCGGTCGGATTGTTCCATTTTGAAAGCGCTCGTCAGCACTGGTTGTTGCAAATTGCTGCGTTTTTTTAATCTGTGGGCGAATACGCAACAGGTCGTTGGGTCGGTCATTCATTGCGGTAGTTTTACTTAAAGTTAGGGGCTTTTTTCACGAATTACACCTGTGGCGCTAGAGGCTTGTTCACCAACTTATTAACAAAATACCT
>WTJU01000121.1:0-1180 GCA_011526285.1 Candidatus Arcticimaribacter sp. | reverse complement strand
AAAGCAACCCCACGTTGGGAAGAACGTTTGGGTGAACCCCTCATTCATCAAGATCAAAACCTTGCGACCGTATGGGTGCCCTTTAAATTTTATTTAGGTGATCAATTGTCCCATTGTGGCGTTAATGCCTTTACACTTGTCTGGAATGAAACAGATTGGCAAATTCTTAGTTTAATAGATACTGGAACAAAAGACTGCGAGTAATAATTAGCTAATTTTAAGGCTTTCATTAAAGGGAATCACTTTTTTTCTAAATATTTCATCGTCATCGATTATTCTAGCAATATTGACCGCTATTTTTAAGTACTCCTCTCGACTTTCATGATAACAAACCTGAATATAACGGACACTTCTGTGGGTAAACAGCTCTTTTAATAATGTTTTATCTGTATGACTACAGCTCAATCCAATGATTTGCAAATCAATAGTATTATCTAAAGAAAGTTCATGGTAGATTTGATGTAATTTAGTGTTATTTAGGTAATTAAATGTTTTAAAATTTTTCAAACACTCATTCTTATTCGCATGATTTAAAAGTCTACGATAGTTGTCATGCGTGTCGTTTCCATAGCCAAATACAATTTCTTGGTCTTCAAGTGTGTTGTGAATATGAATAGGAGAATCAATTTTCACTGTATTAAAAGTGTTATACTCTTTTATTTTATGATTCAAAATTTTACTTGTATAATAAAATGAAATCAATGCTATGCTTGAGTAAACCTCATTTTTTTTATTTATCAAATCAGAAGATTTTACCTTGAATAAGTCTATCATATTAGACTGTTTTGGTGGATTTTTTGCATCAATTTCATCTTCTTGTAGTTTTAGGTAATGCTTTAACACACCTTTGTAATGCTCCAACTCATCATTTACATTATTAATCGATGCGATGCTTGATATAGCATCATTAGATAAGGTCTCATAATAGGTTGTTTCAATAGATTCCCAATTTTCTTTGGAAGGCGCATTAAATAAATTGGCATAAAAACTGACGCTATTTTCTTCAGAAAGACCGGCTCTCTTTAAAACCATTTCTCTAAAATTATAATCATATTCCAATTCCAAATATTTATCTACTTTATCATTACGATACCTTTTCATTATGATTTCGGAATTTGAAATACCAAAATCTTCCATCATGATATATTCTGAATAAGATTGAAGGGGTTTAGCATTGTAT
>WTJU01000130.1 GCA_011526285.1 Candidatus Arcticimaribacter sp. | reverse complement strand
TAGGCATCAATTGCTTCTCTAACCCCGCCATATTGGGACAGTAATTCTTGTGCTTTCTTTGCTGTAGTCCCTGTTTTTTCTTGTATTATGGCTTGGGCACGAAGGCGTAATTTGGCATTACTCAGTTGTAAATCCACCATTTTATTCCCTTTCACATGCCCTAGTCGAATCATAGTGGCAGTGGTAATCATGTTGAGAATCATCTTTTGCGCTGTACCTGCTTTCATGCGCGAACTACCAGTAACAAATTCTGGCCCTACAACAACCGCTATAGGATAATCGGCTACTTTGGTTAAAGGAGCATTAGGATTACAACAAATGCAGCCCGTTGGGATGTTGTTTTCTTGGCAGGCTTTTAAGGCATGAACAACATAGGGGGTGGTACCAGAGGCAGCAATTCCTACTACGATATCATTTTGATTGATTTGGTATTGCTTTAGATCATCCCAACCGAGTTGTGTAGAATCTTCTGCGTTTTCAACGGCTTTATACACTGCTGTTTTTCCTCCTGCAATAAGTCCTATCACTGTGTTAGGATCTGTCCCAAAAGTGGGAGGACATTCAGAGGCATCTAGAATACCTAACCGACCACTAGTGCCCGCTCCCATGTAAAATAGCCGACCTCCTTTGCGCAACTGCGCTTCTACCTTTTCAATGAGTTGTGTGATTTCTGGGAGAACATTTCCAACGGCTAGGGCTACTTTTTGGTCTTCGGTATGAATTCCCTCAACGAGTTCTGCAACGCTAAAATTTTCAAGGTTGTCATACAGCGAATCTTGCTCTGTTATTTTATCAAATGCCATGGAGTGAAATTACGAATTCCGGTTTGGAAATTGGTACAAAAAAACCCTAACCTATTGGTCAGGGTTTTTTAACACAATAAAGAATGATGTGTTTAGTTCAATTTAGCCTCTAAATTCTCTTTTAGCGCATGTAGAAATTGCTGCGTAGTGAGATAGTGCTCTTTGGTCATGTTTTCTTTGTGAATTAACAAGGCCAAGTCTTTGGTCATTTTACCACTTTCTACCGTTTCAATACAAACTTCTTCAAGTGTCTGACAGAAATCGATCAGGGCTTGGTTGTTGTCTAATTTCCCACGGTGTTGAAGTCCGCGTGTCCAAGCAAAGATAGATGCAATTGGGTTGGTAGATGTTTCTTTTCCTTGTTGATGCTGGCGGTAGTGACGTGTCACGGTTCCGTGTGCAGCTTCTGCTTCCATTGTTTTACCGTCTGGGGTTACCAGGGTAGAAGTCATCAATCCTAAAGATCCAAATCCTTGTGCAACAGTGTCAGACTGAACATCACCATCATAGTTTTTACAGGCCCAAACAAAGCCTCCGTTCCACTTCATTGCAGCTGCAACCATGTCATCAATTAAACGATGTTCGTAGGTGATACCCGCTGCTTCAAATTGGTCTTTAAATTCGTTATCATATACTTCTTGAAAGATGTCTTTAAAACGACCATCATATGCTTTCATAATGGTATTTTTTGTGGATAGGTATAACGGCCATCCTTTCTTTAAAGCTTGGTTCATGCAAGAACGTGCAAAACCGTAAATAGAAGAATCAATGTTATACATACACATAGCCACACCATTTTCTTGAAAGCTGTACACTTCCCATGTTTTTGGTGTGCCTCCATCGTCTGGGGTAAAGGTCATGGTGAGTTTTCCTTTCCCAGTAGTTACAGTATCAGCAGCGCGGTATTGATCTCCGAAGGCGTGACGTCCAATGCAAATTGGTTTTGTCCAACCTTGCACATAACGCGGTACATTTTTCATGATAATTGGCTCACGGAAAACAGTACCCCCTACAATGTTACGGATCGTTCCGTTGGGAGAACGCCACATGTTTGAAAGATTAAATTCTTCAACCCGTTGTTCATCTGGTGTAATGGTTGCACATTTAATTCCTACGTTATATTCTTTTATCGCGTTGGCAGCTTTTATCGTGATTTCATCGTTGGTAGCATCACGCGAGGTGACCGATAGGTCATAATATTTAATGTCTAAGTCTAGATAGGGGAGGATGAGTTGTTCTTTGATGAAAGACCAAATAATTCGAGTCATTTCGTCTCCATCCATTTCTACAACAGGATTGAGTACTTTAATTTTTTCCATCTGGTTATCTGTTAATTTAATTTCAATTGAGGTATATAAAAAAGGCCGCTAACGCGACCTTTAAAATAATTATTGTTGACGCTCTTTAATGCGTGCTTTTTTACCGCGTAGTTCTCTAAAGTAGTAGATGCGTGCTCTACGAACTTTTCCACGTTTGTTGATTTCAATTTTCTGTAAAGCAGGAAGGTTGATAGGGAAGATACGTTCTACACCCACAGTACCTGACATTTTTCGGATGGTAAAGGTTTTAGAAAGCCCTTGCCCTTTAATTTGAATTACTACTCCACGGAAAAACTGCGTACGCACTTTTTCTCCTTCGCGGATTTCATAATAAACAGTGATAGTATCACCTGCTGCGAATTCTGGGAAATCCTTCTTTTCGATGAATTCGTCTTGTACAAAATTGATTAAAGATTCCATTTTTATCTCTTTAAAGTTGTGGCAGCCAACATTCACGATTTTCGTCAGAGGTTAAATGCGATTGCAAAAGTACGATTAATTTTTATCTGGACAAGTATCTTCTTTTTGTTTTTTACTTAAATGTTAATCGGTGTTTTGTGAAGTTTGAAGCTGTCAATGGCTTTGAATTTGCTTTGCAGT
>WTJU01000070.1 GCA_011526285.1 Candidatus Arcticimaribacter sp. | reverse complement strand
GTATTACACTGATGATTTTGAAGACGAAAAATTCAAAGGGTTTAATGGAGAGTCGGGTACTGAAATTTGGATGATTAAATTCTACTACGAATTAAAGAAAATAGGAATTTTAAAAACAATGTTAGGAGGTGACGTTGAACCAGAGGAATTATATGATATAAGTACAAATAAACAGATTTGTGAATTATTAAAAATTCAATTTAAAGATTCATTTGATAAGGGTGGTTTACAAAAAATAAACCTAAAAAAGAATCTATAATTAACAAAAAAGATATAGTATTTGAATATGTATTTAAGGACCTCTATTTGATTGATAATAAAAAAAACTTATATAGAAAGTTTCAAAATTGTTTTCTTATCGTCTAATCATATCAAATGAGGTTGAGATTACATCCATTAAATCATCGAGTTCCTCATCATTTAATTTCTTGAATAAACCACTTCTGAGTTTCATGACGAGGTTTCTTCCTTCTCTCCATCCATCTGATAGTTTTGATACTTTCTTTTCGTTGAGGTCTCGATATGAATCCTCATCTTCGGTATCCATCATGTCTTATAATATCTCATCTAAGGTGATTTCATTTTCTAATTCAGAAATGAGTTCCTTTGAATCATTTTCAATACAACACTCCACAATAGATTTACACCATCCCATTTTGTAAGTGTTAGTCACACTACAATTTTTAATTACATCAAACCAATCTGAAAGTGTTGGATTCATAGTAATAAAATTACCAAAAATTAACATTGTTCATATTTATAGAAGGAAACAGAACTAAACTGAACTATAAAGAAGAACACTATGGAAACAATATTAGACCAATTACTGAAGGAAAACAGAGTTCCTATATATTAGATTGACTCTCTCAAAGAAGTCCTTTGACAAACTTTAAAAATTATGAACTTTGAAACAATTCAATTGTCGGAACGGAAACCACAACTACATCCAAACGATTGATTCGTTCTTCTCTAATCTTACCTTTCTTATAAATTGAGTGAATATGGTTGTTCTTAAACACACTCCCACGAAGTGTTTTCAATCCTTCTTCATTGAAGATTTGAGATATCTTCCTATACCCAATAGGGGTAAGAAAATCTTCTCTATAACTACAAATTCGTTGATATAAATACTCTTGATATTCAGAATAATTTGAATCCCAAAGATGAGTGGTGATAATTGATACTGAAAATCTTACCATCCATTTATAGGGGTAAGAACTATCAACACACATACCTACTCCACAGTAACCGACTTTGCCAAATTTCTAGGCTGATCTACATTACACCCGCGTTGCACAGCAATGTAATAGGAAAGTAATTGGAGTGGAATGGTTGACAAGATGGGTACAAAAGGTTCGGCGGCATCGGGAATTTCAAGGCAGTAGTCTGCCAATTCTTTCACCTGTGTATCGCCTTCACTCACCAAAGCGATAATTCGTCCTTCTCTAGATTTAATCTCTTGGATGTTAGAAACTACTTTTTCGTAGTGCCCTTTTTTGGTGGCAATCACCACTACGGGCATTTCTTTATCAATTAACGCAATAGGGCCGTGCTTCATTTCAGCCGCTGGGTACCCTTCTGCGTGGATGTAGGAAATCTCTTTTAGTTTTAATGCTCCCTCTAGGGCTACAGGGAAATTATAGCCTCGCCCAAGGTAAATACAGTTCTGGGCTGATTCAAAAGAAGTGGCAACCTCTTCAATAAATGCTTGCGAAGTAAGGATATGTTCTACTTTCTTTGGTAGGGTTTCCAATTCTGTTACATACTCTTGATACTGTGAGCGCGAAAGTGTACCGTTGGCTTTTCCAAGGTATAACCCAATGAGGGAAATAACGGTAATCTGTGTGGTAAAGGCTTTGGTAGAGGCAACTCCTATTTCTGGGCCAGCATGGGTATAGCATCCTGTGTCGGTTATACGGGAGATGGTAGACCCCACAACATTACAAATACCATAGACAAAGGCCCCTTTTTCTTTGGCAATATTAATTGCTGCAATGGTATCTGCTGTTTCTCCAGATTGGGAAATAGCAATGACTACATCGTCTGGATAAATAATGGGATTGCGGTAGCGAAACTCAGAGGCATATTCTACCTCAACGGGAATGCGTGTAAATTCTTCAAACAGATATTCAGCCACCAAACCAGCATGCCACGATGTGCCACAGGCAATCACTAAAATACGTTTAGCCTTGAGGAAACGGTTTTCATGCTCACGAAGACTGGATAGGGTTATAACTCCTTCATTGGACAGAAGACGTCCGCGTAGAGTGTCTTGAATGGCTTTTGGTTGCTCAAATATTTCTTTGAGCATGAAGTGATCATAGCCGCCTTTTTGAATGTTCTCCAAACTCATTTGAAGTTCTTCTACATAAGGCTCAATAAGGCTATCGTCTTTTATTTTACGGATACGCACCGCTCTACCACGACGGATAATCGCCAAATGCTCTTCTTCTAAATAAATCACCTCTTTGGTGTATTCAATAAAAGGGGTCGCATCAGAAGCGACAAAGAATTCTTCTTCTCCTATACCAATCGCCAATGGGCTCCCTAGTCGCGCGGCAATGATTTCGTTGGGTTTGCGTTGGTCGAACACCACAATAGCGTAGGCCCCAATAACTTGTGACAATGCGATTTGCACTGCTTTACCGAGTTTTACTCCTTTACGCTCTTTTACGTCTTCTATAAGATTCACCAAAACTTCAGTATCTGTATCAGAGTTAAAGGTGAAGCCACGATGGGTTAACTCCTTTTTTAGAGAGGCATAGTTTTCAATAATCCCGTTATGGACAATGGATAGGTTACCAGAGTTAGAGGTTTGTGGGTGGGCGTTGGTGTCGTTTGGCACTCCGTGGGTAGCCCAACGGGTGTGACCCATGGCTAGGGTTGAGCTTTGCTTTGGGTACTGCTCTAGTTTTTCTTCTAGGTCACTTACTTTACCTTTTGTTTTAAAGGTATGGAGTCCTGCCTCATTGTAGATTGAAATTCCGGTAGAATCATATCCCCGATATTCCAATCGTTTTAACCCTTTAATTACAATGGGTTGTGCTAGACGATCTCCAATGTAAGCAACGATTCCACACATAGGCTTTAGTTATCAAAATTGGTATAAATGATTTCGAGCTTCAAGCGCAAGTTTTCAAGCGCTTCATCCGGCTGTGGCCCCACAAGAACTGTTCCTAATGGGTTTGAAATTGCTGCCACAGGGAAGTTGATTTCATCGGTTTCACTGATACGCGCAGTTTTTACGCCTATGGCGTTAATGTCTGAAGTTACAACTAGTCCTAAATCAATGTTTTCGGCTAAGTTTTCGTCTTCTGAACGCAACAGATTGGAAACGTGTTCTGTGATTCTAAATTTATAACGATACGGGATTCCTTCTTGGTATTCTAATATCCCGCTATGAACTGTTTTTGTTTCTTCTGGTTCTGCCCCGTTGGTAGGATCAGAAAAATAATCTGCTAGCGGAAGGTTATCGTTTAAACGGTAAAGGTATAAGCGTTCTGCAATACGATCATTTGCTGTCCAATTTTCAGTAATGGATGGGTCAACATAGAAAACCAGGTTTGCCTCATTCACTAAGATATTTGGTGACTTAAAGTTCTCTAGGTTTTGGGTGGTATCGTCTTGATCAAAAAGGGTGATTCTCGCTCTTGTTCCTAATGCTCCTTTTAATACGAGTCGTTCGTTGGTATTAACGTTGGTGTTAATGGTCGACTCGCCTTCGTTTTTCAGGTGATTAATTCGAACACCCCCCAATGGCATAACAAAAGAGCGCTCTGCTTGTACAATCTCATCGTCTTCTGTGTCTTCTGTTCCTTGGTTCTCTACAGTGTCGTATTCATAGGTCATTTTTATACTTGCCGCAGAAAGGTTTAAAAGCATGTATATATCATTGGAAGCATCATCAACACGTATGTTAAGTCCTTTAACATGTGCATTGAAATAGTTCTGATTTTTTAGTGTCTGGTTTCCTTCTTCGTTTAACAGTTTTCGTTGAAAAAAATCAGGGTTTAAAGGAATTCGAATTCTCGGTGATAATCGTGTTTCCACTTGAGTTGTTTCGTCAACATCAGGTGTCTCAGGATCATCTTCTTCATAATAAAATAGTATCTCCTCAAAATTCAATTGGTAACGATCATCAAAAAGGGTCTCGCCAGTAAAGCCATCTTCATAAAAGTCGGTTCCAGAATAATAGTTTGCCGCTGTTTCAAAGTTGTCATTAGGATCAAGGCTGTTGAGGAAATAGGTGAGTTCGGTTACTTTTAGATGTACTGGCGCATTGCGGTTCCCATAAATTGAGTCGATTGCATAGCGTTGGCTTTCTGAATCATACCCGTCGTTCACATCATCTTCATTGTCATTCACCCCGTCTCCGTCTGAATCAACATCCAAGGGATCGGTGCCTAACTGTGCTTCCTCCAAATCTGTTAAACCATCGTTGTCAGAATCACTGTTGGGGTTAGTATCATCAACATCAAAAATATCTATGAGACCATCGTTGTCTTGGTCGTCTTGATTGACTAAAAATGGTATTTCGAGATATGCCGATAGTACACGTTCGTTTTCATTAATGATATTTACGTTGGTAGAATCTACCGCGTCTTCAATTGCTTGGGAATACAACCCAAAAGTAGGATCTGCTTGAACATTAATTTGGCTGGTAATTGATGCTTTTCTTCGACCAAAAAAAGGAAAGTCATAATTCCCAAAATGTGCAACGGCTTGTTGGTCTGCCTGAACATCTTCTAAGATGTCTTGAGAGACAAAAACAGGAAATTCACGGGTCTCAGTATCAAAGAGGTCCGTAGAAACTAAATCTGCACCAACCGTATTGTACTCAGGGTTACAAGCCGCAAACAATAGGGCAGCAAAGCCAACAGAGATAAGGAGTTTAATTCGTTTCATTGGTATTAAAGAAACTGCGTATTGAAAAATTCAACGTAAGCGTTTTCAGCAGTACTATCAGAATGGTTGAGCAAGGGCAAACCGCTCTCTTCTGCTTGCTTTACTATTGATGGATCTATTGAATCACTTGCCAAAACTAAACCGTCTGAATAGCGTATAGCTAAATCCATTAGCGCTTTATAATCTGGCGTTGCCAAACTTGTGAGGTCATCACTTATCTGGTCGAAAGCAATTTTGTCTTTCAGCTCAGCCGCTAAATTTCCGTTTAAATCGTCTTGATAGATCGCAGTAACCAATTTGCTTTGCTCAAAAATGGGGTCTTCTGCGAAATAGGTTTTCATATATAACGGGAATAGGGCAGTAAACCATCCGTGAAATAATATTATATCTGGAGACCAGTTTAGTTTTTTAACGGTTTCAATAACTCCTTTGGTAAAGAAAATCATTCGTTCGTCATTGTCTTCAAACAACTTTCCATCGGCATCATGAAGCATTTGCTTGCGCTTAAAGTATTCATCATTGTCTATAAAGTAGACCTGCATACGCTCTTTTGGAATAGATGCTACTTTAATGATTAGCGGCATATCCATATCGTTAATGACGAGATTCATACCGGATAGACGAATAACTTCATGCAATTGGTGTCTACGTTCGTTAATTAGACCGTAGCGCGGCATAAAAATACGTGTTTGCCCCCCAGCATCATTAATGGATTTTGGTATTTTGAACGAATTGATTGAACGTTCACTTTGTGGGAGATAGGGGATAACCTCCGAAGAAATGACCAGTACTTTTTTGTTTTGCATAAAGACGATTTAACCTTCTAGCACGAAAGTTTAGCAAAATTACAAAAAATCTTCCGATCATTAGAAAAAACAGTACTTTTAGCCTGTTAATCTTTTGCTAAATGAGGCTGTTTGAAGCGCTTGTCCCTCTAAAAAACCATCTTGCCCTACAAAAACATACAACGCTTGGCTTGGTGCCTACCATGGGAGCATTGCATAATGGCCATCTTGCTTTGGTAGAAAGAGCCGTAAACCAAAATGATTTGGTGGTGGTAACAATTTTTGTCAACCCAACACAGTTTGACAATGCTAACGACCTAAACGCTTATCCTAAAACACTTGACCAAGACTTAGAAAAGCTCTCGCTTTTTGGTGAGAAAGTGGTGGTTTATGCACCTGAAGTAGAAGACCTTTATCCCGAAACAACCAAAAGTGAGGTGTATGACTTTGGCGAACTCGAAAAAACCATGGAGGGGGGCTCACGCAAAGGACATTTTCAAGGTGTAGCAACCATTGTAGAAAAACTACTGCGAAGTTTTATGCCTACAAAAGCCTATTTTGGCGAGAAAGACTACCAACAACTGGCAATTATACACGCTTTGGTAAAACAAAAAGAGCTCCCCATTCAAATTGTCAATTGCCCAATTATTCGCGAAGCTGACGGCCTTGCGATGAGCTCTCGAAACACCCGTTTAACACCAAAACAAAGAGCCATTGCACCACAAGTTTATCAGGCGCTTTTGCAAGCAAAAGAAAAAAAGGGACGCTTTTCCATTGAAGAAATTATCGATGAGGCTAGGCACTTTTTTCATCAATCGCCTGATTTTGAACTCGACTATTTTTGCATTGCAGATGCTACTTCTTTACAGCCCCTTTACGGTAAAAAAATTGAACAGGAAGCAAGGGCATTTATTGCTGTGAAATTGGGAGAGATTCGCCTTATTGACAACGTCAAATTTTAATATCTTTGCGCCATGCAAATCGAAGTACTAAAATCTAAGATTCACCGTGTTACCGTAACAGGCGCAGATCTTAACTATATAGGAAGTATTACCATTGACCGAGAATTAATGGATGCGGCCAACCTCATTGCTGGAGAAAAAGTTCAAATTGTTAACATTAACAATGGTGAACGACTAGAGACCTATGTTATTGAAGGAGCAAGAAATGAAGGTGAAATTACACTCAATGGTCCTGCAGCAAGAAAAGTACAAAAGGGAGATATAATAATTATCATTAGTTACTGTACTCTTCCAATTGAAGAAGCAAAACAACTCCAACCCAAGCTTGTTTTCCCTAACGAAGGAACTAATTTGCTCTCCTAGGTTTTGGAAAAAGCAACGAGAACAAAACTGATAAAAACCCTTGTGCCGCTAGGCATAGGTTTTCTTTTTATTTATTTGTCGATTAGCAATACCACGGCAGAGGACCGCGCAACTATTTACTCCTCCATTAAAGATGCCCATTACGGTTATATTTTGATTTCTTTAGTCATGGGACTGCTAAGTCATTTTTCACGAGCTTATCGGTGGAATTTTATGCTACACCCCTTGGGTTATCGCCCGCGGTTAATCAACAATATTTTAGCCATTTTTATTACCTACATTGCCAACCTCGGCGTCCCACGATCAGGAGAACTTTTCCGTGCTACAGTTATGCAAACCTATGAGGGGATCCCTTTTGAAAAAAGCTTTGGAACTATTATAGCAGAACGCGCTATTGACTTGTTAATGTTACTTCTAACAATAGGACTAGCACTTAGCCTAGAGTCTGATATGATTTATTCCTTGTTGGAAGAAAAAGCAATTGACCCATGGTCTCTTGCTGCTGTTTTGCTCATTGGAGGGGGGGCATTTTATTTTATTTTCCAGCAAATTAAAAAAACACAACATCCTGTAGCGGTAAAAATCATCGCTTTATTTAACGGTTTGAGTGAAGGTTTTTTAACCATTGTACGAATGGAAAAAAAATGGGCGTATCTCTTTCATACCCTCTTCATTTGGGTAATGTATATCGCCATGTTTTACATGATTAAATTCTCTCTACCCGAAACGTATTCGTTAGGTTTCGAACCGCTCTTAATTGGGTTTATTGTTGGGGCACTTGCTATTTCGGCTACAAATGGCGGCATTGGTATTTATCCCTTCTCTGTCTCCCTCGTCCTTATTAGCTATGGCATCTCAAAAGAGGCGAGCTTGGCTTTTGGTTGGATCATGTGGACTGCACAAACCATTATGGTTCTTCTTTTTGGAAGTATTTCCTTTTTATTGCTGCCTTTGGTTAATCAAAAAAAGTAAGGCACTATTTCTTTGACACCATCAGCAGCTTGGTTATTTTTAACCTATGAGTAAAGTCAAAAAAGCTTTCTTTTGTCAAAAATGTGGGGCACAACACCCACAATGGCAAGGACAATGTAATAGTTGCAAGGAGTGGAACACGCTGGTTGAAGAAGTGATAGAAAAACCCACAGAAAAAGGATGGACTCCGCCTGAGGAAAACACACCAACACGCAATCGGCCAATTCCAATAGCAGAAATTGCTACAGACAAAGAAAGTCGTTTACGTTGCCCCGATGAAGAATTAGATCGTGTTTTAGGAGGAGGGCTAGTTCCAGGTGCTGTAACCTTATTGGGAGGTGAGCCCGGAATTGGAAAATCTACACTTTTGCTCCAAATCTCACTGCAACTAAAGAAAAAAGTTCTCTATGTTTCTGGAGAAGAGAGTCAGCGCCAAATTAAACTGCGTGCAGATAGGATTCAAGCCAAAAACGACCATTGCTATGTTCTTAGCGAAACTCAAACACAGAAAATATTTCATCAAATTGGAGAAATTGTTCCTGATGTAGTAATCATTGACTCCATTCAAACCCTTCAAACCAATTATATTGAAAGTAGTCCTGGAAGCGTCTCACAAATTAAAGAATGTACCGCAGAGCTGATTCAGTTTGCCAAAAGAACACATACTCCTGTGATTTTAGTGGGACACATTACCAAAGATGGAAACATTGCAGGGCCAAAGGTCATGGAGCATATGGTCGATACTGTTTTGCATTTTGAAGGAGATCGCAATCATATTTACCGCATTTTAAGGGCACAGAAAAACCGTTTTGGTTCAACCGCAGAGATTGGAATCTATGAAATGCAATCTACTGGTTTGCGTGGGGTGAACAACCCGAGCGAGCTTTTACTTACCCAAAGCGATGCACAAATGAGTGGACATGCCATTGCAAGCACTATGGAAGGAGTACGACCGCTAATGCTAGAAGTGCAAGCACTTGTGAGTAGCGCTGTTTACGGTACACCTCAACGCAGCACAACAGGGTTTAATGCTAAACGACTAAACATGCTTTTAGCTGTGTTAGAAAAAAGAGCAGGATTTCAACTGGGTGCGAAAGATGTTTTCCTTAATATCACTGGCGGAATTAGTAGCGAAGACCCTGCATTAGATCTTGCTGTTGTGGCGGCCATATTGTCAAGTCATTACGACATCGCCTTGGCGAAAAACACCTGTTTTGCAGCTGAAATTGGCCTTTCGGGTGAACTTCGCCCTGTACCAAAACTTGACCAACGCATCAGCGAAGCTGAAAAGTTAGGTTTTGAACGCATCATAACTGCTTCCTTCAAACAAAACACTTTACCAAAGACAGGAATTCAAATTGTAATGTGTCAAAAAATTGAAGAAGTGGTTCAACATCTGTTTGGGTAAAAAAAACTAACTTAGAATTACTAAACATCAAACAATGGAAAAGATCATCCAATCCTTTTTATCTCAGGTAAACCAACGCAATCAGAATGAGCCTGAATTTATGCAGGCCGTTACCGAGGTGGCTGAAACGGTTATCCCCTACATTGTGCAACACGATATTTATTATGGACAAAATATTTTGATGCGTATGGTAGAACCGGAACGAGTAGTTTCATTTCGTGTAGCATGGATTGATGATCAAGAAGAAATTCAAGTGAACCGCGGGTACCGCATCGAGATGAACTCAGCCATTGGACCCTACAAGGGAGGGTTACGTTTTCACCCTTCGGTTAATTTAAGTGTTCTTAAGTTTTTGGCTTTTGAACAAATCTTTAAAAACAGCCTTACCACATTACCGATGGGAGGAGGAAAGGGCGGATCAGATTTTGATCCAAAAGGAAGAACAGACACAGAAGTCATGCGCTTTTGTCAAAGTTTTATGACAGAACTTTTCCGACATATTGGCCCTAACCGAGACATCCCAGCAGGAGACATAGGCGTTGGAAGTAGAGAAATTGGCTACCTCTTTGGTCAATATAAACGCCTGAAAAACGAGTTTACTGGTGTACTTACTGGAAAAGGTGTTAGCTGGGGAGGATCGCTCATTCGTCCAGAGGCTACAGGTTATGGTGTTGTTTATTTCACCCAGCAAATGCTCGCTACCAAAGGAGATGAGTTTAAAGGAAAAAAGGTGGTCATTTCTGGCTCAGGAAATGTAGCACAATATGCCGCTGAAAAAGTTATTCAATTGGGCGGAAAAGTACTTACACTTTCCGACTCTTCTGGGTTCATTTACGACAAGGATGGAATTGATGCTGAAAAACTTGCCTATGTTATGGATCTTAAAAACGTGAAACGTGACCGTATCCATAAATACCTAGAAAAATATCCCTCGGCAGAATTCCATAAAGGTAAAACCCCTTGGGGAGTAACCTGTGATGTTGCCCTCCCCTGTGCAACACAAAACGAATTGAATCTAGACGATGCCAAAACACTCGTTAACAATGGCTGTAAGGCGGTAGGTGAAGGGGCGAACATGCCAACAACACCAGATGCAATTCATCATTTTACCCACAACAAAATATTATTTGCTCCCGGAAAAGCGTCCAATGCAGGAGGGGTTGCGGTCTCTGGTTTAGAAATGGCGCAAAATTCTCTACGTTACAGTTGGAGCCGAGAAGAAGTAGACAACCGACTTCAAAACATTATGCAAGACATCCACCAATCATGTATAACCTATGGCAAAGAAGGGGAGTTCATCAACTATGTTAAAGGAGCGAATATCGCCGGGTTTGTAAAAGTTGCAGACGCCATGTTGGCACAAGGTGTAGTGTAAATACCTGTAAATGCTGGTTCAAACCAAAGCCCTTGTTCTTCATACTCTTAAGTACAACGACAATAGTCTTATTGCCCATTGCTATACCAAAGCCCTAGGGAAACAGTCTTTCCTCCTTAAAGGAATTTTAAGCAGTAAAAAAGGGAAGATTAGAAAGGCACACTTTCAGCCCCTTAGTTTGCTTGATATCCACTTTCAGCATAAAAACAAAGGAGGCTTAAACTTTATTAAAGAATTAAAGGTTGACCCTCCTTATCAGAGCATATATACCGCTATTGAAAAAAATACCATTGCATTATTTCTTGCTGAAGTTCTCTACAAAAGCTTACAACAAGAAGATGCAGATCCGCTCTTGTTTGAATACCTTGAAAACGCTCTTTTATGGCTAGATACTCACGACGAAATTGCAAATTTTCATTTGTTATTCTTGGTAAAGTTGACCCAGTTTTTAGGTTTCTATCCTTTTGTAGAACAAGAAGATAGCCCCTATTTTAGTTTAATGAGTGGTTGTTTTACTTCTTCCCCTCCCAACGAAAAATTCATTGATGGCCCGCCAGCACAACATTTAAAAGAACTCTTGGGCACGAATTTTGCTAGTAGCTCATTGCCTAAACTAAATCAACATTCTAGGCGTGAATTGCTCGAAGCATTGGTCTACTATTATGAACTACACCTGCATGGATTTTCAAGCCCGAAATCACTTCCGATTCTTCACCAAATATTTGCTTAAAACGCAGCGTTTTAAACTTGCGCTTTTGCTGCTTTGCGCCAACTTTGCTCAAGCACAAACGGTTACCGTTATTGATGCGTTTACCCAACAACCATTAGAACAAGTAATGGTTATTAACCAATACAAAGACCGCTACACCACGACAAATGAAATTGGCCGTTTTGAACTGAGTCAATTCTTAGCCGAAGATCAACTTTCGTTCCAGCTAATGGGCTATGAAAATCTTAATTTAAGTTCTAAAGAAATTGAAGCCCAAAATCATGTTGTTGCGCTTTTCTTAGACGAAAAAAAACTGGGTGAAATTGTACTCTCTGTTGCACGAACCGCAGCACAATCGCAGAAAATAGCAGAACATGTTTCACTAATCGATAAAACAGCCATTCAAAAAGAAGCGCCTACTACTGGTGCAGATTTACTCCTTATGGCTCCTGGGGTTCGCTTACAAAAATCACAAGGTGGAGGTGGGAGTCCAATACTTCGCGGTTTTGAAGCTAATCGTGTGTTGTTAGTGGTAGACGGGATTCGAATGAACAATGCTATTTACCGCTCTGGACACCTACAAAATGCAATCACCGTTGACCCTAACAGTATTGAACGGGTTGAGGTTATCTATGGTGCCTCTTCTGTGGGCTATGGTTCTGATGCATTAGGAGGAGTTGTGCACTACTATACAAAAACACCAAAAATTAACAACAAAGAGACCATGCAGTCCATGGTGTCGACTAACTTCAATAGTGCTCAAAATGCTTTTATTCAGCATTTTGAAACAGAGGCAAGCTTTAAAAATTGGGCAAGTTTTTCCAGCCTTACCTATTCTGATTTTGGTGATATCCGTATGGGGAAAAATCGGCAACATGGCTACAACAGTTGGGGGCTTGTAAACAACTATTCAGCCAACAACACGTCTTCCTACTTTTCGTCTCCTACCGCCAATGAAGATCCTAATGTGCAAAAAAACAGCGGCTATAGTCAATTGGACCTTTTGCAAAAGTTTGTCGTCAATCTTCCAAACGAATCGCAATTATTAGTCAACCTTCAATTTTCCAATTCTTCGAACATTCCTCGATTTGACAAGCTCAATGAATCGCGTGACGGTACTTTGCGCTTTGCTGAGTGGTTTTATGGCCCTCAAAAGCGTTTGTTAATTTCACCTCAACTAAAACTGTTTCCTCGAAAAAAATTGCTTTATAAAGGAACCGTTACCACTGCTTTTCAACAAGTCGATGAGTCGAGAATTAAACGAAATTTCGCTAGTTTAAGCAGAGAAACACAAAAAGAAAAGGTAGATGTTTTTAGCATCAACGGTGATTTTGAAATGGCAAAGACAGAACGCTTTAGTGTGGCCTATGGGTTTGAATGGGTGCACAACCGAATACAATCTGAGGCATTTGCTGTAGACCTACAAATTGCTAATAATAGGATTATAGGTCAAGAAAATCAACGCACGATACCAACCCGTTATCCTAGCGACGGAAGTCGATATGCTATAATTGCTGGCTATGGTAATTTCCGTTTCGATCTTAATGATAAAACGACTGTAGCTTTGGGAACACGATTGACTAACACGCAGCTAAATGCTGCTTGGAACGATACTGCACTTATCGATTCTGAGCTCGATAAAGTAGCGTCAAACAATACAGCATTAACAGGTAGTTTCTCTATTGCTTATCGCCCTTCTAAAGATTGGAGAATTAATCTTTTGGCCTCTAGCGGTTTTCGATCGCCCAATGTAGACGATCTCGGAAAAATTAGAGAAGACAAAGGAATGCTATTAGTTCCAAATCCAGACCTAGCTCCTGAATATGTGTACACTTATGACGGGGGGGTATCGTATCACCCTATGGACAAAACGGTTAGTTTCAACCTTCGCTTTTACAATAGCTCTATACGCAACTATATTGGGCGAATGGCCTATCCTATCGCTGAAGACCATACCACCCTCGCTCCTGCAACAATAATGTTTAGTGATGAGATCGTGACCACACAGGCAAATGCCAACATTGGAAATGGTCGTATTTATGGCTTTTCTTTTGAAGGAGGCTGGCGAATTAGTAATCCCCTGAGCGCAACAGCGCAATTTACATATACTGCAGCCGCAGAAAACTTAGAACTTGGTCCGCTCCCTTCTATATTGCCTTACTACGGAGGGGTAGATTTAAAATATGCTAAAGAAAAGTTTTCGCTTTTACTGCGGCAACGTTTCAATAGTAGTAAATCTCCTGAGCATTATAGTCTAGGAGGGGAAGATGGTTTAGAAGAAACCCCCATGGTAACTACTGCAGAAGACCCTAGTGGTTTTGCGGGATCTCCTAGTTGGAGCACCTATTCTTTTTTAGGACAGTATAGAGTTACTGAACGTTTAAGCCTAAATGCAGCAATCGAAAATATTTTTGACCTGCACTACCGAAGTTTTGCCTCGGGAATTTCTGCACCGGGAAGAAGTTTGAATCTGGGAGGACAGTTTCGTTTTTAGTGAATCTTCTCCATTAATTTATTTTTAAGTCCTCCATCCCATTCTTCTTTTAAAATACTCAAGACTGCGCTGTTTCTTCGGCCGCTCGGTGAGGTGCAATTATTTCTTAATATCCCCTCTAGGGTACAACCAATTCCTTTCATGGCATCCAAACTGCGCTGATTTCGCGCATCTGCTCTAAACTCTACCCGCTCCATTTTCAGTTTTTCAAAAGAAAAGGTTAAGAGTAAAAGTTTGCATTGACGGTTAAGTCCTGTCCGTTGAAATTTTTTTCCATACCAAGTGTATCCTAGGCTAAGAGTTTTGTGGTGAAAATCCATGTCATAAAAACGAGTACTCCCTGCTACTTGCTGGGTGGCCTTATCAAAGACTAAGAAAGGATACCCCTTTTTGTTGTTTCGTAACGCTAGGGCATTTTCTACATAGGTTGTTAGCGCTTCTTCACCAGCTGCCGAAGTAATAGAATAGTCCCATAAAGCGGGTTCTTTAAGGGAAAAAGGAAGTAAAAAAGCGATGTCTGTTTTGGCAAGTGGGCGAAGTTCTACTCGTTTGTTCTCTAGTGTAAGATCAAAAGTGAAATCAAAAGTACTCATCTGGTTGTTATGTTGGTGTTTAGGGTAAAGTGTAAATGTATAAAATTCCTTAATTTCGCAGCTTTAGAACTACTCGCTATGAGCTTTAAGGATAGAAAGCAACTCAACCTCGCACAAACAGCACAAGACATCCTCTCTTTTTGGGAAGATCAATCCATCTTTGAAAAGAGTGTGAGTACCCGTGAAGGTCATCCTCCCTATGTGTTTTATGAGGGGCCTCCTTCGGCCAATGGGATGCCAGGTATTCACCACGTGATGGCGCGCGCCATTAAGGATATTTTTTGTCGCTACAAGACCCAAAAAGGGTTTCAAGTAAAAAGAAAAGCCGGGTGGGATACGCATGGACTTCCTGTTGAGCTGGGTGTAGAAAAAGAGTTAGGCATTACTAAAGACGCCATTGGAAAAAGCATTAGTGTAGAAGAATATAACGACGCCTGTAAAAATGCTGTGATGCGCTATACCGATGTGTGGAATCGCCTCACTGAACAAATGGGATATTGGGTAGATATGGAAGACCCCTATATTACCTATAAGTCAAAATATATTGAATCCGTATGGTGGTTGCTCAAGCAAATCTATGACAAAGGATTGCTGTACAAGGGCTACACCATTCAGCCCTACTCTCCCAAAGCCGGAACAGGTCTTAGTTCCCATGAGCTAAACCAACCAGGCACCTACCGTGATGTGACTGATACCACCATCACAGCTATGTTTAAAACCTTACCCGAGACTTTACCCGTGCGTTTACAAGCGAATGATGCATTGTATGTCTTGGCATGGACCACAACTCCCTGGACTTTACCCTCTAACACCGCGCTTACTGTGGGTAAAAAAATTGATTATGTGGTGGTAGAGACCTTTAATCAATATACACACTTGCCCATACGGGTACTCTTGGCAAAAGCACTTGTAAACAAACAGTTTTCAGGAAAATACAATGCCGTTGACAACCAAGAAGCCTTACGTTCATATGAGCCGGGAGCAAAAAAGATCCCATACTTCATTCAACAAGAAATCAAAGGAGAAGAACTCATTGGTATACGTTATGAGCAATTATGGCATCAAGCGCCACTTCCGCTAAATAATCCTGAAAACGCATTCAGAATAATAGCGGGAGACTTTGTAACGACAGAAGACGGAACTGGGATTGTACACACTGCTCCCACTTTTGGTGCAGATGATGCTCAAGTAGCCAAAGAAGCTACTCCACCTGTGCCGCCACTTTTGGTTAAAGACGAAAACGAAAATGAAGTCCCTTTGGTAGACTTAGCTGGAAAGTTTTATGCTGGACTCCCTGACATTGGGGGTAAATTCGTTAAAAACGCCTATTACCCTGAGGGTGAAGCTCCCGAAAAATCAGTTGATGTTGAGATTGCTATACGACTTAAAGAAGAGAACCGTGCGTTCAAAGTTGAGAAATACGTTCACTCCTATCCCAACTGTTGGCGAACGGACAAGCCCATCCTTTACTATCCGCTAGATTCTTGGTTCATCAAAGTGACCGATGTGAGAGACAAAATGGTCGCCAACAACAACAAAATTAACTGGAAACCCAAAGCTACCGGAGAAGGGCGTTTTGGTAATTGGCTTGCCAATGCCAACGACTGGAACTTATCACGTTCCCGCTTTTGGGGAATCCCCTTGCCCATTTGGCGCACCGAAGATGGCAAAGAAAGCACCATCGTTGGCTCGGTAGAAGAGTTGGTAGAAGCCATTGAAAAATCGATTGCGGCAGGCTTAATGAAAGAGAACCCCTTCAAAGACTTTGAAGTGGGGAATATGAGCGAAGAAAACTATGATCAAATCGATCTTCACAAAAACACCGTTGACCCCATTGTATTGTGCAGTGAAAGTGGTCAGGCCATGTACCGTGAAAGCGATTTGATTGATGTATGGTTCGATTCAGGATCTATGCCTTATGCCCAATGGCACTATCCTTTTGAAAATAAGGAAATGATTGACAACAATGAAGCGTTCCCGGCTGATTACATCGCTGAGGGTGTTGATCAAACAAGGGGATGGTTCTATACACTTCATGCCATTGGAACACTGGTTTTCGACTCGATTGCCTATAAAAATGTAGTTTCTAACGGACTGGTCTTAGACAAAAACGGGCAGAAAATGTCCAAACGTTTAGGCAATGCAGCCGACCCGTTTGAAACGCTAGAAAAATATGGTGCTGATGCTACCCGATGGTACATGATTTCAAACGCAAATCCATGGGACAATCTTAAATTTGACCTGGATGGCATTGCAGAAGTATCAAGGAAATTCTTCGGAACCCTTCACAACACCTATTCTTTCTTTAGTCTCTATGCAAATATTGACAACTTTACCTACAATGAAACAAGCATTCCCGTTGAAGAACGACCAGAGATGGATCAATGGATACTCTCAGAACTACATCGTCTCATTGGACAAGTAGACGAAGCTTATAACGACTATGAACCTACGAAAGCAACACGTTTAATTGCCGACTTTGTTCAAGAGATTTTAAGCAATTGGTATGTGAGACAATCGCGAAGAAGATTTTGGAAAGGAGACTATGAAAAAGATAAAATCGCCGCCTACCAAACCTTGTTTGATTGTTTGTTAAGTGTGAGTAAACTAATGGCTCCTGTAGCTCCTTTTTATGCCGATCAACTCTATCGCGATCTTTGCGAAGCCACACAGCTCGAACAATATGCTTCTGTGCATTTAGCACACTTCCCTGTGGCAAACGCTTCCTTGCGAAACCCTGCCTTAGAAGACCGTATGGGAAAAGCAAGAACCATCTCTTCTTTAGCGCTTTCCCTTCGCAAAAAAGAGCAAATTAAAGTACGTCAACCCTTGCAAAAAATCATGGTGCCTGTTCGCAATGCACAAGAAAAAGAAGCAATTGAAAAGGTAGCCGATCTAATTCAATCTGAGATTAACGTTAAATCCATCGAACTTCTTGATGATGCGAGTGATATTTTAGTAAAAGAAATCAAACCCAACTTTAAAGCTTTGGGGCCTCGTTTTGGAAAAAATATGAAAGAAGCCGTGGCCATAATCAACGCGTTAAATGAAGAGCAAATTAAACAACTAGAGGCCGAAGAAACAGTTGCTGTTACCATTGGTGGGGAAGCCGCCCAACTAGAACCAAACGATGTACTTATAGAATCAAAAGACATTGAAGGATGGTTAGTTGCTAACGGTAATGGGCTGACCGTAGCCTTAGACATTCAACTTGATGATGCCCTCGTTGAAGAAGGCATTGCCCGCGAGATGATTAACCGCATTCAAAACTTAAGAAAAGACCGCGGACTCGAGGTCACTGACAAAATTATTTTATATTTGGGAGAAGATGCTCTTCTGAACAAGGTGCTAGAAACCCACCAAGAATACATTCAGCAAGAAACACTTACCGATAAAATTGTCGTTGAAAAAAGCCTTCGTGAAGGGGAGACAATTGAATTCGATCAAATTAAAACAGTAGTCAACCTACAAAAACTATTGCCATGAGTGAAGTAATCAAAAACCGCTATTCAGATAAAGATCTTGAGGAATTTAAGGTCTTAATTGAAGAAAAAATTGAAAAAGCAAAACAAGATTTAGAGTTACTCAAGAGTTCTTACATGAACAATGGGAACAATGGAACTGAAGACACCTCTCCCACCTTTAAGGCGTTTGAAGAGGGGTCAGAAACCATGTCAAAAGAAGCCAATACTCAGCTCGCATTGCGTCAAGAAAAATTCATCCGTGATTTGAAAAATGCATTGATGCGAATTGAAAACAAAACTTATGGTGTTTGCCGCGTAACTGGGAAATTAATCCAAAAAGAACGTTTGATTTTGGTGCCTCACGCAACTTTGAGTATCGAAGCAAAAAACATGCAAAAATAGTTTTGCTCCGCCTACTTGCGGTTTTTCTTCTCGCTTGGCCTTTATTCGGGCAAAACGCTTCTCACTTGTCTTGGCCTGCAGATAAAATCTCCATCCTGCAACTCACATTACCCTATGCCAATCAGGTTGAAATCAGTGGGGAAGTTCGGGCTACGATTGAAATTCGATACATTACTGAGGGAGAATATCAAAACGAATTGCGCTTGAGGTCTACACCCATAGGGAACGAATTGCATATAGAAGAACAACTTTCCCCTAGTTTTGATCCTTTCCACGATAAACTAAGCGCACACAAAGTGATGGCCAGCACATTACAGATAAAGCTCCCAACAACAAAGACCCTTTCCCTTCAAATACAACAGGCAAAAAGTACTATTCAGGGCAAAATAAAAAAACTTGTCTTGAAACAAAACGAGGGGAATGTAGCGATTTTAAGTGCAGGAATTAAGGGAACTATTTTAACAAATAAGGCGCCTATTGTATTACATAATGGCAATCAAAACGTTTTTGCTCTATCAAAAAAAGGGGAAGTTCAAGGCCGCTTTTCATCAAAAGCAGAAGCAGATTTAATCCTTGAATCCAACAGCGGAAATATTTCCCACGCATCCAATAGAAAATAGTTACTTTTGACTTTTCGAAAACAAATGAAAATTCGATTTCCAAACATTACTTTACAAAGCGCAGCCCTAATCATTCTATTGGTTTTGGGGGTAGATCAGGCGTCGAAGTTCTACATTAAACTTAACTACCCTTTGTCCGTCTATGGGCAGGGAGCCATTGTTGATTGGGGGTTTTTTAAATTGTTATTTATCGAAAATAAAGGCATGGCTTGGGGAACCAAGATCAATGACATTCTCCCTTTTTTAAGTGAAGACATTGCAAAATTATTACTGACCCTATTTCGCCTTGTTGCCATCAGTTACTTAGGGTATTGGCTTCACTCAATTTTAAAACGAGAAAGTGCCCAATCACTTCGTTTGGCATTGTGTCTCATTTTTGCTGGTGCCATTGGTAATCTTATTGATTCTCTCTTTTATGGTGTAATTTTTTCCCATAGTTACGGTCAAGTTGCCACACTTTTCCCAGAAGAAGGCTATGCTGGTCTTTTTTATGGTCATGTGGTAGACATGCTTCAATTTCCCTTGGTTACTTGGACCTGGCCAAAATGGTTGCCAGGCATTGGTGGGCAAAACTATACGTTTTTCGAATATGTATTTAACGTAGCAGATACAGCCATTAGTACTGGGGTAGCAATCCTACTGTTTTTTAATAAAAAGATTTTCAGTTAACCAAAACGATAGATTTTATTTGGGCTAACACAATAGTTCAATGGAATGTCATTTTCCTCATGGGGAATCAAATCTTCTGGCGGGAAAAAAGACACCCCAATTTTAATGCATGTAGCAGGGCAATTGGCTAAAAACCGATCATAATACCCTTTACCATATCCAATTCTATTTCCGTTTTGATCATACGCCAATAAAGGAACAAAAACCACTTCTAACTTTTTTAGGGGTACTTCTAGCCCTTCAACAGGCTCAGGTATTCCCCATGCATTTAGACGTATCAGAGTAGCATCAGTCAACAAAATATGGGCGAGTGTGTTTTTGGGTTCCATACGTGGTAAAATCACCTGCTTGTCTTTTCCTTGTAAAAGCGTTAGAATTCCCTCCGTATCTACTTCCTTATGTGATGCACTCCCCATAAACAAATGAAAATAGGTCTTGTCCCAAATAGGTAAAAGAAGGAGTTGGTTGGTGATCGATAGGCTCAAATCTGCCCGCTCTTCACTCGATAAAGCGGCACGTTTATTTTTGTAGTGTTGTCGTAGCGTGTTTTTGTCCATCGCATCTCGGCTGCTACACAAAGAAAAGCATTATTTTTGGCTTAGATCCTCTGTCGCATGGAACAAACTGATCTTTCTGTACAGCTGAAAACACTGCCAAATAATCCGGGGGTCTATCAGTATTATGATGCCAAAGGAAACATCATTTATGTAGGAAAGGCTAAAAACCTCAAAAAGAGGGTTAATTCCTATTTCACCAAAACCCACGACAACCATCGTACCCGCTTACTGGTGCGCAATATTGTGAACATCGAGCACATTGTAGTAGAAAGCGAAATGGATGCTTTGCTTTTAGAAAACAATCTCATTAAAAAGCACAAACCGCGCTACAACGTGTTGTTGAAAGACGACAAAACCTACCCTTGGATTTGTATCAAAAAAGAACGCTTTCCGCGTATTTTTGCCACCCGAAAAATCATCAAAGACGGCTCTGAGTATTATGGTCCTTATACCAGTATGAAAACAGTGCGTACGTTGTTAGACCTCATCAAAGGACTCTATCCGCTTCGCACCTGTAACTATGACCTCTCTGCAGAAAAGATAGCCGCAGAAAAATATAAAGTCTGTTTAGAATATCATTTGGGGAACTGTTTGGCCCCTTGTGTTGACAAAATTAGTGCAGAACAATACGATGAAAATATAAAAGCCATTCGCGCTATAATCAAAGGAAATTTTAAAGATTCCCTCCAGCAATTCAAGCGACAAATGCAGCAGCATGCAGAAAATATGGCCTTTGAAGAAGCACAAAAAATCAAGGAAAAACTTGATGTTCTACAGAACTACCAAGCCAAATCTACCATTGTAAATCCTAAAATTTCAAATGTTGATGTGTTTTCGATCATTACCGATGAAGCCTATGGTTATGTAAATTTTTTGCAGCTATCCTATGGGTCAATTATTCGCTCCCATACCATTGAGATTAAAAAGAAACTGGCTGAAACTCCAGAAGAATTATTACAACTGGCCATAGTCGAAATTCGTCAACGCTTTCATTCTCAATCGCCAGAAGTGTATCTGCCATTCGCTGTAGATTTAGGCGACAAAATCAAGGTCACCATTCCACAGTTGGGGGACAAAAAACACTTGGTCGACTTGTCTGAACGCAATGCAAAGTATTTCCGTATGGAGCGTTTCAAACAAATGCAAATTGTAGATCCCGACCGTCACACCAACCGTTTAATGGCACAAATGAAAGCCGACCTTCGTTTGCAGGAGGAACCACGCCACATTGAGTGTTTCGATAATTCTAACTTACAAGGATCAAACCCCGTTGCCGCTTGTGTGGTCTTTCGTGATGGAAAACCCTACAAGAAAGATTATCGTCACTATAACATTAAAACTGTTGTTGGTCCAGATGATTTTGCTTCTATGGAAGAAGTGGTTTTCAGGCGCTACAAACGCTTACAAGAAGAAGGGCAGTCACTCCCACAGCTCATCATTATTGACGGAGGTAAAGGGCAGCTGTCTTCTGCACTAAAAAGTCTTGATCGTCTTGAATTGAGAGGGAAAATCGCCATTGTTGGAATTGCTAAACGCCTAGAGGAGATCTATTTTCCGCAAGATCCTATCCCGCTTTATTTAGATAAAAAATCAGAAAGCCTAAAAGTGATTCAGTACCTGCGCAATGAAGCCCACCGCTTTGGTATCACATTTCACCGTAACAAACGCAGTAAAGGCGCCATTCGCTCTGGGTTAGATGCAATCCCTGGCGTAGGGCCAAAAACCAAGGAGAATCTGCTCAAGAAGTTTAAATCGTTTAAGCGCATTAAAGAAGCTAAGGTGGAAGATTTAATTGCAGTACTGGGTGAAAAAAAAGGAAAACAACTCCACCAGCATCTTCACACAAAAACATAAGCGTTAATTTAAAATTAAAGCCAAGGAGAGGTGCGTGCTTTTTTATAAATTGCTGTGCATGAAGTTAAACCTGTATTCAATCTTACTGTTTTTATTGCTGTGCTTTGGGTGGACAAAAACACTTGCCCAAGCCGATGTTTTGGTTCCTAAAACAACTGCTCAAAAAGCATTTAAAGATGGTGAATGGTTTGAGTTTAGAATTCATTATGGAGTCTTTAACGCTAGTAGAGTTAGTTTAGAAATAACCGCAGATACTTTAGATCAAGTTCCTGTTTTTCACGCAAAAGGCTATGGACGCACAACAGGATTAGCTCGTTTATTCTTCAAAGTAGAAGACCACTATCAATCCTACTTCGGGCAACACGATGGCTTACCTAGATGGTTTCTTCGCGACATAGACGAAGGGGGATATACCAAAGACCTTGAAATCTTTTTCGACCACGAAACGCGTGAAGCGATGGTAAAAGACAAGAAAAAGAAAGCCACCAGCAAACATGAGATTGATGAGAATGCACAAGACCTCATTTCAGCGTTTTACTATTTGCGTAACTTCTACGATACCACAGACATAAAGAAAGGAGAGTCCATTGAGCTCAACATGTTTTTCGACCAAGAAAACTACCTCTTCAAACTTCGTTTTTTAGGGCGTGAGACCCTCGAGACTGCCTTTGGAAAAGTGCGCTGTTTGAAACTTCGCCCCTTAGTACAAAGTGGACGGGTATTTAGCGAACAAGAAAGCGTTACCCTTTGGGTGAGTGATGATGCCAATAAAATCCCCATTAGACTACGCGCTGACTTGCGGGTTGGTTCCATTGACTGTGATTTAGAAAAATTTAAAAACCTACAGCACCCCTTTGAAATTGTCTTGAATTAATGTTGTTAACTTTTTTAATAACTGCTCTTTTTTATTCTTAGTTTACCCTGAAATGTTTCCGAAATTTGTTCCATGAACCGAATTCTTTTTTCTTTCCCGCTTTTACTCTGTTTCGCTTTTGTCGTGCTGATTTCTTGTGATGAAGAAACAAAGGCTTTACCAGAGGAAGTTGAATCCCCTGTGGTTGTGGTTGAACCTGACATGCGCTATGGTTACGACTTTAACCAGTATGACCACAAACAACTAAAAATAAAACGAGGCGATACTTTTGGTGCTATATTAGAACGCAACGGGATTGACTACCCGCAAGTATATGAGATTTTACAAGTCATCAAAGGAAAAGTCAATGTGCGAAAACTACAAATTGGAAAACCCTATACCCTGTTGTTTTCAAAAGACAGTGTTCCAACACCTAAAGCTTTTATCTATCATCCCGATGCGTTAGGGTACAGCGTCATTCAACTTCGGGATAGCATTTTTGGAGAGCAGGTAAACAAACCCATCCGCACAGTTGAATTAGAAGCTACAGGAGTAATTCAAAGCTCATTATACGAAACCATGCAAAACAGTGGCTACAACAATATGCTCACCTATTTTATGGCTGATGTTTATGCTTGGACCATTGACTTTACTCGTTTAGATAAAGGCGATCGTTTTAAGGTAATCTATACTGAAAAATTTGTGGATGACAGTATTTCTGTAGGCATAGAAAAAATTAAAGCCGCTTATTTTGAACATCGCGGAAAAGGGCTTTATGCTTATGAATTTGAAACCGATAGCATTAAAGGTATCGTTGATTATTTTGATAACAACGCCAAAAACCTACGCCGTGCCTTTCTCAAAGCACCAGTTAAATTTAGCCGCATTTCTTCGCGTTACAACCTAAAACGCAGAATTGCGTATTACGGACGTGTTAAACCTCATCGAGGTACAGACTATGCTGCCCCTGTAGGTACTCCCATTATGGCTACCGCAAACGGACGGGTCACTAAAGCAAGCTATACCCGCGGGAATGGCAACTACGTTAAAATAAGACACAACAACACCTACTCCACCCAGTATTTACACATGAAACGCAGAAAAGTAAAAGTTGGTCAATACGTCAAACAAGGTGACGTGATTGGTTGGGTGGGCATGACAGGCAATACCTCAGGGCCACACGTGTGCTATCGCTTCTGGAAAAACGGGCGCCAAGTAGACCCTTTTAAACAAAAACTGCCTGAGGCAAAACCAATCTCAAAAGAGCTTAAAACCCGCTTTTTTGAACACATTAAAGAAACCGAACAACAATTGAACTGTCTTTCTTTCGCTGAAGAAAAGACACCACTACTCGCAATGAATTGATTATGACGCTACCCAAAATTAACCCTACAACTACACAAAGTTGGAAAAAACTTCAAGAGCACTTTCAGGCTGAAAAAAACAACCGCATACAAGATCTTTTTGAAAAAGATCCGAATCGTTTCGATTCCTTTTCCATTCAATGGGAAGACTTTTTGGTTGATTTTTCTAAAAATCGCTTGACCAAAGAAACCCTTGATCTGCTAGAAGAACTAGCCAATGAAGTTGACTTAAAAGCTGCCATGCGTGCTTACTTTGACGGAGAAGCCATAAATCAAACCGAAGGACGTGCTGTGCTACACACTGCACTTCGTGCTCCAGCTACTGCCCAAATCTATGAAAACGGATTAGACGTTGTGCCTGAAGTACATGCCATAAAAGCAAAAATCAATTCTTTTTGTGATGCTGTTATCTCTGGTGCACACAAAGGATATACTGGCAAAGCCATTACCGATGTTGTAAATATTGGAATTGGTGGGTCTGATTTAGGTCCTGCCATGGTAACTGAAGCTTTGGCTTATTACAAAAACCACCTCAACGTACAATTTGTTTCTAATGTAGAAGGAGACCACGTGCGAGAAGTGATTAAAACCTTAGACCCAGAGACTACCTTGTTTGTCATTGTCTCTAAAACGTTTACAACACAAGAAACCTTGAGCAATGCGACAACCATCCGCCAATGGTTTCTAACCCATGCCCCTGAAGAGGCAATTGCGCAACACTTTGTCGCTGTGTCTACCAACCTTGAAAAAATTGCGGCCTTTGGCATACATCCCGATAACGTTTTTCCAATGAAAGATTGGGTTGGAGGGCGTTTTTCCTTGTGGAGTGCAGTAGGATTAAGCATTGCTCTTGCTGTTGGGCCAAACCATTTTGAAGCATTATTAGCAGGTGCACATAAAATGGATGAACACTTTAAAACAGCAGATTTTCAAGAAAACATTCCCGTTTTACTGGCCTTAATTAGCGTGTGGTATAATAACTTTTGGGGAGCAGAAAGTGAAGCGATTATCCCCTACACACAATACTTGCGCAACCTTCCTGCCTACTTGCAACAAGGCATTATGGAAAGTAACGGTAAAGGAGTAGATCGTCAGGGAAATAAAATTGACTACCAAACAGGAACAATTATCTGGGGAGGATCTGGAACCAATGCTCAACACGCTTTTTTCCAACATATCCATCAAGGAACGAAGGTGATTCCTGCAGACTTTATCGGGTTCAAAAAATCGCTTTATGGCGAAACAGAGCACCAGAATAAACTAATGGCCAATTTTATTGCTCAAACCGAAGCATTGATGCGCGGAAAAACAAGAAGTGAAGCAGAGCAAGAACTGAAAAGCAAAGGCTTATCCCAGTCAGAAATAGATGCTTTGGCTCCTTTTAAAGTTTTTGAAGGAAACAAACCTACCAACACCTTGTTAATTGATGCACTTAAGCCCGAAAGTATAGGGAAACTTATCGCTATGTATGAACAAAAGATTTTTGTACAAGGTATCTT
This sequence comes from Candidatus Arcticimaribacter sp., assembly GCA_011526285.1. GTDB lineage: Bacteria > Bacteroidota > Bacteroidia > Flavobacteriales > Flavobacteriaceae > Arcticimaribacter. Next base: position 13,435 of record WTJU01000070.1, on the reverse strand, counting down.
GTGGAACATCTTTAGCTATGACCAGTGGGGTGTAGAACTAGGAAAACAGTTGGCCAATACCGTTCTCAATGATTTGACTGGTAATGAAATCGCGCAACACGATGTCTCTACCACTGCATTATTAAAGCACCTTAAACAATAGAGAAGGGCGCTTAAAATTTAATGTCTTTTATCCGGAGCTGTAAAGAAACTGTTCCGTTCCATTCATTTTCATCTAGGGTATAGAGAATATGAAAAGGAGCGCCTGATTGTATGGCTTGAAAATGATGTGCAAGACCAAACCCTATTCCGGTTAAGCTACCTTTATTGGTTGCCACAGATAGACGCAAATGGCTTCGATCTTTTCCCACCACACGACTAGCACCACTATCATAACAGTTTTCACTTTTAAAAACGGGGCGCATATTGTGGGGGCCAAAGGGTGCCATTTGTTCTATAATTCTAAACAACTTGTGATCAATGGCATTGATGTCTATAGAAAGGTCATAATTTAAAATTGCTTCTTTTTGTTCGGGTAAAATGCGTGAATTCACTGCATTTTCAAAAGCGGTTTTAAATTTTTCTAATTGGTTGGCATTCATGGTGAGACCTGCGGCATATTTATGCCCTCCAAACTGAAGGAGATGTGCAGAGCAATCTTCCAAAGCAGTATAAACATTAAACCCTTTGACTGAGCGAACTGAACCTACGTAGTCTTCGCCAGATCGGGTGAGCACTGCCGTGGGGCGATAGTGGGTTTCAATCAAGCGAGAAGCGACAATTCCCAACACTCCCTTATGCCAAGTGTCGTGAAAGACTACTGTAGCAGGATGGCTTTCTTCTCTGCGTTGTTCAATTTGATGAAGCGCTTCTTGCGTAATGCGTTCATCTGTTGCCCTTCGCTCGGCATTGAATGTTTCAATGGCTTCAGCAATCGTTTTTACTTCTTGCGGGGTTTCACTCACTAGTAGCTTAGCTGCTGTCAATGCATGATCCATTCGCCCTGCAGCATTAATTCTAGGAGCGATTTTAAACACTAAATCACTTACTGTGAGAGGTTTTTTCAATTGCTCAATAAAGCATTTTATCCCTAATCGTGGGGCTTCTCTCAGCTGTTTTAAACCAAAAAAACAAAGGGTGCGGTTTTCCCCCACCATAGGAACTATGTCAGCAGCAATTGCTGTAGCCACCAAATCTAAATAAGGGTAAAGCTGTTCTTCGCTTTTCCCTTGTTTTTGGTTGAGTGCTTGAATAAGCTTAAAGCCTATTCCACAGCCACAAAGTTCATCAAAAGGGTAATTACAATCAGTTCTTTTGGGGTCCAGCACTGCTATCGCCTCTGGAATGATCTCTCCGGGCAAGTGGTGATCGCAAATGATAAAGTCAATGCCTTTTTTTTTGGCATAGGCTACTTTTTCAGTGGCTTTTATCCCGCAGTCTAATGCAATAATCAAACTTATTTTTTCTTGTGCTGCACGATCTATTCCCTGATATGAAATACCATACCCTTCTGTATACCGGTCAGGAATATAGGCGGTAACACTGCCCCCATTTTCTTTTAAATAGGTGGTCATTAAAGCCACAGAGGTAGTTCCATCTACATCATAATCACCAAAGACCATCATCTGTTCTTTAGCGGCTATCGCTTTTTGAATTCGAGCGACCGCTTGGTCCATATCGGTCATTAAAAACGGATCGTGTAAATCTTCCCATTTTGGGCGGAAGAAATTTTTTGCAGAATAAAAATCATTAATTCCTCTTTGTGCCAGCAAAGCAGCAACAACGGCTGAAACACCCAATTCTTGTTGTAATTGGTTTACTTTTTCAGCATTTGGCATTGCAGTAGCTTCCCAGCGCATCTTTATTTTTTTGATTTGCCACTCAAGCACAAAACAAATTCGCCTTTAGGTGCTTTCTGATTAAAATGAGCAATAGCCTTGGCCAATGTTCCCCGAAAGGTTTCTTCGTGCAACTTTGTCAATTCACGAGAAATGGAGATTTGCCGCTCTTGTCCACACAACTCTTGTAGTTGGGTTAATGTCTTCAAAAGTTTGTGTGGCGATTCGTAGAGGATTGTTGTACGCTCTTCTTCTGCAATTTTTTCTAATCGCGTTTGTCTTCCTTTTTTTGGGGGTAAAAAAGCTTCAAAAACAAAGCGATCATTGGGTAAACCACTTTGCACTAGTGCAGGCACAAATGCAGTTGCACCCGGCAAACTCTCTACAGCAATCTGATTTGCTATTGCTTCTCGTACCAATAGAAAACCAGGGTCAGAAATGGCTGGAGTCCCTGCGTCTGAAATCACAGCAATAGACTTGCCTTGCTGTAATTGACGAATAATGTGTGGCAGGGTTGAATGCTCGTTGTGCATGTGATGACTTTGCAACGGAGTGTCAATTTGGTAGTGTTGCAAAAGTTTTCTACTCGTTCTAGTATCTTCTGCCAAAATTAAATCGACCGCTTCGAGCACCTCTAGGGCGCGTAAACTGATGTCTTTAAGATTCCCAATGGGTGTTGGTACTAGAAAGAGTTTTGTCATCTATGTTCGAACCTGATCTTTATAAAAATAAGACGTTAATAATAGAATTATGGGAACCAAGACTCCCCACTGTTCTCCATCGTTCACCATATAATGCGCCATAAATGCAAGGATAAAGTCATAAAAAAGTCCTGCATACGCCCAATCGGTTAAACGTTTTAATCGGTTGTGAAGAATCATTCCTACCGCTAATAGTTTAGCAATGCTGATAAAGTTAATCAAGTAGATGGGGTATCCCAGTTTTGTGTATTCTTCTATGGGGTGTTCGTTATCTATTAATGGAAAAATACCACTAATGAGCATGGATAAACAGAGTAGTGCTGTGGTTGTCCAGTAGAGAATTCGTTTGGTTTTCATATGTATCACTTAAAAATTAGATTCGAGGCATTTAAGGAAGCGAAGTTCAAAAGCTTCTTTCCCTTCCCAATAGTTATAATCGGGTTTTATCATGTGTTCAATAAAGGTTTGTGCTTCTTCCCATGAGCCAAAGGTTTGAACTTGAGAGATTACGCGTTGATAATCTTCAGCACTTTCATCAAAAAGGTTTTTTATAAAGGCTAAACGGTCATTGAGTCCTATTTGAATTCCTTTTCCCAACACGTCATTTAAGTTTCGTGGAGCTTCATGGCTTTCTTTCTCTTCAAAATTGGATTCTTGTTTCACCTCTGTTTCTTTTTTTACAAAAACAGGGTTGGCAACAGAGGCGAACAAATCTTCAATTGCTGCAGACTCTTCTTCCAGAGGAAGTTCAGTGACCAATTCATTGATAGTATCCATTACTGGTGCTACTTCTGAGGTTTGTACTTCTTGTGTTTTTGACTGAGATTCATAATGCTCCAGAAGAATTAATTGCTTGTAAAGCGCTTGCACCTGTTCTAAGAGCGATCTTGTGTTCGCTGTTTCCTTTTGCGCTAAAATCTCGTGGGCCAGTCGCTCGAGTTCTTTTTTTATGGGATTAAGCATAGAACGATTCTTAAGAACAAATTGTTTTGATACCTTTGTTAGAAGGCCTTGGGGAATGTCCCCTTTTGGGTGAAATTACAAAAATGTTTTTAGAAAATACGGTAAATCAAAGTGAACAATTTGGCTGGATAGAAGTCATTTGCGGTTCCATGTTTTCTGGGAAAACCGAAGAGCTAATTCGTCGTTTAAAACGAGCGCAAATTGCCAAGCAAAAGGTAGAAATTTTTAAACCAGCCATTGACACCCGCTATGACGATGAATTGGTCACTTCACATGATCAAAACCATATTCGCTCTACCCCTGTTCCTGCCGCAGCCAATATTCCACTTTTAGTGAACGATTGTGACGTGGTTGGCATAGACGAAGCGCAATTTTTTGATCACGAAATTGTGCAAGTGTGTAATGATTTGGCCAATCAAGGCATACGGGTTATTGTTGCAGGGCTAGATATGGATTTTAAAGGAAATCCCTTTGGGCCTATGCCGCATTTAATGGCAACAGCAGAATATGTTACGAAAGTTCACGCTGTGTGTACACGAACTGGAAACTTAGCACAATACAGTTTTAGAACCTCATCTGATGATGATTTGGTTGTCTTAGGGGAAAAAGAAGCGTACGAACCTTTAAGTCGGGCTGCATTTTTCAAAGAGCGAAAAAAGGCACAACAAAAGAAGTCTGAAAAGAAAAAAAAGTGACCCAACTAACCATTGATTTAAACTGCCTTACCCACAATTACCATGTGTTGCGAAACCAATGGTCATCACAAACAAAGATGATTGCTGTGGTTAAAGCGAATGCCTACGGTCTAGGAGCTGTTGAAATTGCCAAACATCTTGTGAAACTTGGGTGCGACTATCTGGCTGTTGCCTATGCACAAGAAGGAGTCGAATTACGTGAAGCAGGAATAAAAACCCCCATTATGGTTTTTTATCCCTTAATCGAAAATTCTGCTTTATTAATTGAACACGAACTAGAACCTGCTTTGTATTCTAAGGCATTTATTGCAGCTTTTTTAAAGCAAGTAAAGGCCAAAAAGCTAGACCACTATCCCGTGCATTTAAAATTCAATTCAGGGCTTAACCGTATTGGTTTGTCAGAAGAAGAATTGTTAGAGTTTATTGCCACTTTAGCCACCCTTCCCTTTAAGCTAAAAAGCGTTTACTCTCATTTAGCGGCGTCTGAAAACGAACAACCGTGTTCGTTTACTCAAGCCCAAATTGAACAATTTAAACAGATAAAGACCAAGGTGGAAAACAGCAGTGAAGACCTTCCTTTTTTTCACTTGCTCAACAGCTCTGGTAGCTTTAACTATCCAGACGCTCAATTTGATGCCGTTCGCACAGGCATTGGTCTTTACGGCTTTGCCAACCGCACAGATTGGGATAAAGAGTTAAAGCCCATTGCTTCATTAGCTACTTCAATTGTTCAGATTCATACCATTCAAAAAGGAGAAAGTGTAGGGTACAATCAAGGTTGGATTGCCCCCAAAAAAAGCACCATCGCTGTTCTACCCATTGGTCACGCCGATGGAATTCAACGCGCATTTGGAAAAGAAAATGGTGGGGTATGGATTCGCGACCAATGGGCTCCTATCATTGGAAATGTTTGTATGGATCTTATGATGGTAGATGTTTCTAAAATTGGTTGTTCCTTAAATGATCATGCAATTGTGTTCAGCCAAGAACACCCTGCCAACGAGCTTGCTGAAAAAGCAGGAACAATTTCCTATGAATTATTCACCGGTTTAGGTAAGCGCATTAAACGTCTGTACGTCAGCTAAGTTTTATTTATAACTTTTTGTTGAATATTTGGTTTTTTCACATTCTTGGTTGCTGGCTCTTAGGATAATGCCTACTTTTGCCAAAAATTTATAACGATATGAAAGTTGCAGTTGTTGGAGCTACAGGAATGGTTGGAAATGTAATGCTTAAAGTTCTTGCTGAGAGAAATTTTCCAGTTACAGAATTAATCCCAGTGGCCTCTGAGCGTTCGGTTGGTAAAACCATTATTTTTCAAAACAAGGAATTCTCTGTAGTAGGTCTTGAGACCGCTGTAGAAATGTGTCCTGATGTGGCTTTGTTTTCTGCAGGTGGTGCAACTTCTTTAGAATGGGCGCCAAAATTTGCTGCAGCTGGAACAACAGTTATTGATAATTCTTCTGCTTGGCGAATGGATCCCGACAAGAAACTCGTTGTGCCAGAAATTAACGCACACCTCCTCACTGCAGAAGATAAAATTATTGCCAACCCAAATTGTTCAACCATTCAAATGTTGGTTGCGTTGGCTCCTTTACAAAAAGAATACGGTATTGATCGCTTGGTCATTTCTACCTATCAATCTATTACAGGGACTGGGGTGGCAGCAGTGCGTCAATTAGAAAACGAATACGAAAACAAACAAGGTGAGATGGCCTATCCCTATCCTATTCACCGCAATGCTCTACCACACTGTGACGTTTTTCAAGACAACGGATATACCAAAGAGGAAATGAAATTGGTGAAAGAAACACAGAAAATTCTCGGGGATGATCAAATTCGTGTTACAGCTACTGCAATCCGTATTCCAGTGGTTGGGGGGCACAGTGAATCAGTAAATGTTGAATTAAGATCGGCTTCAACGGTTGAAGATATTCGCCATTTACTTCACAACAGTCCGGGGGTTGTAGTGCAAGATAATCCTGAGACAAACACCTACCCAATGCCTATATATGCAGAAGGTAAAGACGATGTATTTGTTGGTCGAATTCGTAAAGATTTCTCACAAGAAAATGCCTTCAATCTTTGGATTGTTTCAGACAACTTGAGAAAAGGAGCAGCAACAAACACCGTTCAAATTGCAGAGTACCTCATTGAAAACAACTTGATTGGTGCTTAAAAGTTTGTTACATTTCATGGTTTAAAACTGTGAATTGTGAAAAAAGTACTTGCCTTAATCTGTTTAATTTTATTGTGGTCTTGCCAAGAAGAGGCTTCAATTACCTATCCTGAAACAAAACAACAGGCTGTTGTTGACACCTATTTTGACACCGAAGTTGTTGATAATTATCGTTGGCTTGAAGATGATTTAAGTGAAGAAACCGCTGATTGGGTTCAAAATCAAAATGATCTTACGTTTGATCAACTCGATAAAATTCCTTTCCGTAAAGAACTTAAAGGACGCTTAGAAGCGCTCTGGAATTACGAAAAAATAAGTGCTCCTTTTCAAGAGGGAGAGTTTACATACTTCTATAAAAATGAAGGGCTTCAAAATCAATATGTTCTCTATCGCTATCGGGACAACAAAGAAGAAGCAAGTGTTTTTCTAGATCCAAACACCTTTGCAGAAGATGGAACTACCTCCCTTGCTGGCATTCAGTTTTCTAAAGATGGGAGCAAAGCAGCATACGCTATTTCGGAAGGTGGAAGTGATTGGCGTAAAATCATTGTAATTGATACTGAAACCAAAGAGGTGGTTGAAGACACCTTAAAGAACATCAAATTTAGTGGTATAAACTGGCTAAAGAATGATGGTTTCTTTTATTCGAGTTATGACAAGCCTGAGGGCAGTGAACTCTCGCAAAAAACAGATCAACACAAGTTGTATTTCCACCGTTTAGGAACACCACAAGCTGAAGACGAACTAATTTATGGAGGGAAAGATGCTGAGAAAAATCGCTATGTGGGTGCACAAGTCACCGATAATGGTCATTATCTCTTGATTTCTGCTTCTGTTTCAACCTCAGGGAACAAGTTGTTTTTAAAAGACCTTAGAAACAAAGAAGCCCCATTGCGTACCATGGCGGGATCTTATGACAGTGATCATTACCTGTTGGAGAATAAGGGAGATCTCTTATACTTAGTGACCAACCACGAGGCACCAAACCAGCGCCTTGTAAAAGTAAACGCACAAGCTCCAGCGATAGAAAATTGGACGGACGTTATTCCGCATAACGAACATGTGCTCAGCGTTACCTCTGGAGGTGGCTTCTTTTTTGCTGAATATATGATTGATGCACTTTCTAAGGTATATCAATACGATTTTGACGGTAAAACCCTTGGAGAAATTGATCTTCCCGGTATTGGAACAGTGCGTGGGTTTTCTGGAAAAAAAGAAGACGATGTTTTGTATTATCGTTTTACAAACTACGCCAATCCTAGTGTTGTTTATCAATATCTCCCCAAGGATAAAAAAAGCGCGCTTTATTGGACTCCTCCCATTGACTTTTCACCTGAAGCTTATGTTTCTAGTCAAGTCTTTTATACTTCGAAAGACGGAACAAAAATACCCATGATTATTACCCATAAAAAAGGGCTAGAACGCAACGGGAAAAACCCAACTATTCTCTATGGTTACGGAGGGTTTAATATTAGTTTAACCCCTTCGTTTAGTATTTTAAATGCGGTGTGGATGGAGCAAGGAGGAATCTATGCCGTTCCCAATTTACGCGGAGGTGGGGAATATGGAAAAGCTTGGCACAAGGCTGGAACAAAACAACAGAAACAAAATGTTTTTGACGACTTTATTGCCGCTGCTGAATTCTTAATAAAAGAAGAATATACATCTCCAGAATTTCTGGCCATTCGCGGAGGATCAAACGGTGGTCTGCTTGTGGGAGCAACCATGACACAGCGACCAGACCTAATGAAAGTAGCTCTTCCTGCTGTTGGCGTTCTAGACATGCTGCGGTATCACACCTTTACTGCTGGTGCAGGATGGGCATATGATTACGGAACAGCAGAAGATTCTAAAGAAATGTTTGAGTACCTAAAGGGGTACTCCCCTGTTCACAACGTAAAAGAAGGAATAAACTACCCTGCTACATTAATTACTACAAGTGATCATGACGATCGTGTAGTGCCCGCACATTCATTCAAATTTGCAGCAGAGCTTCAAGCGAAACAACAAGGAGAAAATCCTGTTTTAATTCGTATTGAAACTAAAGCGGGACATGGCGCAGGAACTCCTGTGAGCAAACGCATTGAACAGGCTGCCGATATCTTTGGATTTACCCTTTATAATATGGGGTATCGAGTGCTTCCTGAAAAAACAAAACAGAAAATAAAAGGATAAAAAAAGACCGCAGTTTTGCGGTCTTTCTCGTTAGGATTTCATTTCGAAACTCTCCATGAATTTCGTGGTATAATTCCCTTCCACATAATCCGGCTCATCCATTAACTGACGGTGAAACGGAATTGTGGTTTTTATTCCTTCAATTATAAACTCATCTAACGCGCGTTTCATTTTGTTGATTGCCTCTTCTCGGGTTTGAGCGGTGGTAATCAATTTCGCGATCATAGAGTCATAGTAGGGCGGTATAATGTATCCCGAATATACGTGGGTGTCTAAACGCACACCGTGTCCTCCGGGAACATGTAGATTCGTAATTTTTCCAGGGGAGGGACGGAAGTCATTATATGGGTCTTCCGCATTGATACGACACTCTATAGAATGAAGTTTTGGAAGGTAGTGTTTCCCAGATATTGGTATCCCTGCTGCAACAGAAATTTGTTCGCGAATTAAGTCAAAATCAATTACTTGCTCTGTAATTGGATGTTCAACTTGTATTCGAGTATTCATTTCCATGAAGTAGAAATTACGGTGCTTGTCGACCAAAAACTCTACTGTTCCTGCGCCTTCATATTCAATGTATTCAGCGGCTTTTACCGCTGCTTCACCCATTCGATCTCGCAACTCGTCTGTCATGAATGGTGAAGGGGTTTCTTCGGTAAGTTTTTGGTGTCTTCTTTGTACTGAGCAATCGCGTTCAGACAAATGACACGCCTTGCCAAAGCTGTCTCCTACAACTTGAATTTCAATATGACGTGGCTCCTCAATGAGTTTCTCCATGTACATCCCGTCATTTCCAAAAGAGGCGGCTGCTTCTTGGCGGGCGCTCTCCCATGCTTTTTGCAAATCTTCTTCTTGCCACACAGCTCGCATTCCTTTACCACCACCACCTGCAGTAGCTTTAAGCATTACAGGGTAGCCAATTTCTTTGGCCAATGCTAATGTTTCTTCAAAACTGTCTAGTAAGCCTTCTGATCCCGGAATGGTTGGTACACCTGCAGCTTTCATTGTGGCTTTGGCTGATGCCTTATCCCCCATTTTATTGATCATTTCGCTGGAAGCACCAATAAATTTTATATCGTGCTCAGCACACATTTTTGAAAACTTTGCGTTTTCAGAAAGGAAACCATAACCAGGATGAATAGCGTCTGCATTGGTAATCTCTGCTGCCGCAATGATATTCGCCATTTTCAAATAGGACTCACTGCTTGAGGGTGGACCTATGCATACTGCTTCATCAGCAAACTTAACGTGAAGACTTTCAGCATCAGCGGTTGAATAGACCGCTACTGATTTAATGCCCATTTCCTTGCATGTGCGAATAACGCGCATGGCAATCTCACCTCGATTGGCAATCAATATTTTTTTAAACATAAAAGAACGTTTGGTTTCTAACTTATGATGGGTCAATCAAAAATAACGGTTGTTCAAATTCTACTGGTGATGAATCATCCACTAATACTTTGACAATCTTCCCGCTTACCTCAGATTCTATCTCATTGAAAAGTTTCATCGCTTCAATCACACAAAGTACATCTCCTTCTGCAATTTGCTGTCCTACCTCAGCAAACACAGGTTTGTCTGGTGAAGGTTTGCGATAGAAGGTTCCAATAATAGGCGATTTTACTGTAATATAATTGTCGCTTTCTTCTGCCTTTGCTGCTTCTGGAGCAGGTGTTTCTACCGCTGCAGGCGTTGGTGCAGCAGCTACTGGTGCAGCAGCCATAGGTTGCGCAACCACAGGTGGCATTTGCTGTACAATGGTCGTGCTTTCTCCTCCTGCTTTTCCGTCGCCTGTCTTGATGGTAATTTTCACATCATCCATTTCTAGGTTGACTTCTGAAGCCCCCGATTTTGCAACAAATTTGATTAGATTTTGAATTTCCTTAAGATCCATAGATACTATGTTTTAGTTTTTGATATCGTAATTCCAGGTTAAATATGCAGCTCCCCAAGTAAACCCTCCGCCAAAAGCGGTAAATAAGAGTTTATCTCCTTTTTTGAATTCCGTTTCATAGTCAGACAATAAAAGAGGTAAGGTCGCTGCGGTTGTGTTTCCGTAACGTTCAATGTTGGTCAACACTTTTTCGTTTGCTATTCCCAGTTGTTGGGCGGTCGCATCTAAAATTCGTTTATTGGCTTGATGCGCAATCATGTAGTTTATGTCTTCGTGCGTTAATGCATGCTTCTCTAATACCTTATTACTGGCCTCACTCATATGCTTGACTGCATATTTAAAAACTGTTCGCCCTTCTTGTCGCACCAAGTGGTTTTTTTCTTTAAATGTGTTTTCGTTGACAGGGTGAAGCGAACCACCGTCATGAATATTCAAATAGTCTCTTCCTATGCCATTGCTACCGTGAACAGCACTTTCAAAACCATAGGCGTTTTTTGACGCTTCAAAAAGAACTGCGCCAGCTCCATCGCCAAAAATAATGCACGTTGTACGATCGCTATAATCTACGATAGAGGACATTTTATCTGCCCCAATCAACAACACACGTTGGTATTGCCCTGAAGATATATATGCCGCAGCGGTAGAGATGCCATACAGAAATCCTGAGCATGCTGCGGAGAGGTCGTAAGCAAAAGCAGACGTTGCTCCAATTTGAGACGCCACATATGGGGCTGTGGAAGATACTTGATAATCTGGTGTGATGGTTGCGACCAGAACCAAGTCAATGCTTTTGGGGTCTATGTTATTTTTCTCGCAAAGGTTTAGTGCTGCCATAGTGGCCATATAGCCAGTAGCATGGGAAGGTGATTTGGCTATTCTTCTTTCACGTATCCCTGTTCTTGTTTGAATCCACTCATCGTTGGTATCAACCATCTGTTCAAGATCTTGATTGGTCAGTACCTCCTCTGGTACGTAACTTCCAACCGCCGTGATGGCTGCTTTGATAGGAGCTATGCTTGTCCGTGTCATTGGTTTCTTCTCTTTTCCCGGAAAGTTTTGCTAAGTGAAGATAGTCGTTTTTTAAACGAAACAAAATCTTTTATACGAAAAATGCTCTCGTTTATGGAGAGCATTTTTTTTGTAATATACTGAATATTAAGCAGTTGCTTCTTCAGTACTGTCGATTAAGACTTTTCCTTTGTAATACAACTTCCCTTCATGCCAGTGTGCACGGTGGTAAAGGTGAGCTTCTCCAGTAGTACTATCAGTAGCGATTTGTGAAGGCGCTGCTTTGTAGTGCGTTCTTCTTTTGTCTCTTCTCGTTTTCGATATTTTTCTTTTAGGATGTGCCATTGTCGTCCTGTTTTAGTTTTATAGTAAATCTTTTAATTTATCCCATCGTGGATCGTTGTTTTCCAACTTCTCCTCTTTGGGTTGTAATTCTTCTAATCGTTTTAATAATGCAGAATCTAGTGTTCCATCTAATACGCCTGGATGAACTTTTTTGAGTGGTACAGATAAAACTATCATTTCATAGATAGGTTGAGCAACACTCACTTGATAGCTGCCGTGGGGCAAAACCAAGAATTCATCGTGGTCATCATCATAGGCATCGCCAAACTTTACAATCCAGTCTAAGTTCGTGTCAATTTGAAAATCAAATATTTCGTTGGACACGTCACAGACTAAACCTACTGTTCCTTTCGCCTTAAAGCTAAAATTCATAAGGCTTGCCTTCTTGTCAAGCAACAAATCTACTTTGACAGCGGGGTGATTAAAGTCACTAAATTCAAATGCGTTAAAGAACGTTGTATCAATTTCAAACGAGAAGCTGTGTTGACCTTCTTTAAGCCCGACAAAAGGGAGGACAAATTCGGTCAAATCTTCCATACGCTTGTCATTGAGGGGGCAAATTTACAAAAAAATATATTTTAAGCCCTTTTTAGTCAAAGTTTTATTCTTCCTTTTTGCTGTAGGTTTCGTGGGCTTCTCGGTTAAAATATATTTCTCTAGCAGTAAAAAGAGCTTCTTCAAAAGAAGCGCTATTTACTGTTCCCTTCCCCGCAATGTCATAGGCTGTTCCGTGGTCGGGAGAAGTTCTAACTTTATTTAAGCCTGCTGTGAAATTAACACCACGGCCAAAAGTGAGTGTTTTAAAGGGAATGAGGCCTTGATCGTGATAGGTGGCTAAAACAGCATCAAACTGATTTGGTAGGTCGGTGCCAAAAAAACTATCGGCAGCATAGGGGCCAAACAACAAGGTTCCTTCAGCATAAATCTCTTTTTGTGTGGGGCGCAGAATTTTATCGTCTTCTTTACCAATAACACCATTGTCTCCAGTGTGTGGGTTAATCCCTAGTAAGGCTATTTTGGGTTTTGCAATTCCGAAATCTACAGTTAAAGCGGCTTTCATTTTCGCAACCTTTTGTTTGATTAGTGCCGGAGTTATTGCAGCGGCAACCTCACTTACAGGAATATGATCGGTGAGTAATCCTACCCGCAATTTCTCGCTCACCATAAACATAAGGCTCTCTCCTTCCAGAATTTTTGCCAGATAGTCTGTGTGCCCTGGGAAATTGAATTCCTCGCTTTGTATGTTTTTTTTATTGATGGGTGCTGTAACAAGAACATCTATTTGTCCATCTTTTAAAGCCTTGGTCGCTGTTTTTAATGAGGCAAAAGCAATTTTCCCTGCTTCGTCTGTCGCTTCGCCAAAAGTGGTTTCAAAAGCGGCTTTAAACACCTCAACAATGTTCAATTGATTTTTACTCAGTTTTTTTCCTAGTTCATGGGGTGAAAAAGAGGTTTGTAAGTCGAAGTGTTTGCGCTGTGCACTCAACAATTTTGTATTGGCAAAGACAATTGGGGTGAAAAAGTCGAACATCCGTTTATCTTGAAATACTTTTAAGATAAGCTCGATGCCTACACCGTTTGGGTCTCCAATAGAGATTCCCAACTTGATTTTGCGTTCTCGACTTTCTTCCATTGCCTTATTATTTGCTACTTTTGAC
>WTJU01000128.1 GCA_011526285.1 Candidatus Arcticimaribacter sp. | reverse complement strand
CTTAATTCTTCAAAAGAGTGTGCAAATATACAAGGGAAAGTCTTGATAGACAAGTAGAAAAGCTTATATTTATAGACCCTAAATTATTATTTTATGAAAACCCACATCACTGCCTACACCTTTAGTTTACTCTTGTTATTCTGTTCTATTTCCCTACTAGCTAGTTTTCCAAACAACAGTCGTCTCGCTTTGATTGCTGGTGGAGTATCTTTTATTGGCTTTTTATTGAATATTATTGTGTTTCTCGATTTGACTGCAAAAAAGTAACTTGCAGCATGTGTTTTCATGCCAAGCAAACTAAATCAGCACAAGAAGTACATCAGCGTTTCAGCACACGTGGGCCAGTTGATTCTGGTCGTTACAACGGATTTTCTCATCCTAAAATGACGGTCATTACCGCCAAAGAACCTACAACTACTGCGTTGTTTTACTGGGGGCTAATTCCCGCTTGGGCAAAAGCGCCAAGCATACGAAAACACACCCTAAATGCACGCTTAGAAACCCTACACCAAAAACCGTCATTCAAATCAGCAAAACGTTGTCTTGTTATTACCGATGGTTTTTATGAATGGCAATGGCTTGACCCACAAGGACGGAAAAAGCAAAAACACCTTATAACGTTTCCTGATGACAGCCTCTTTTCCTTTGCAGGTTTGTGTGACGAATGGGTAGACCAAAGTACGGGGGAAATTATAAGCACCCTCTCAATAGTTACTACAGAAGCGAAGGGCATTATGCGAAGTTTGCACAACAGTAAACTAAGAATGCCCTTAACCCTTACCCCAGAAACCGAAAAAGAATGGCTTCTTGGGCATACCCCAGAACCTTTCTTCCAATTCAGTGCTACTGCTGTTTAACCCTTGCAAAAAAACGGAAACGCCAAGTCAAAGCGGATATTTTGAAACTCCATACAATCGTTGTATATTCGATCCGACCCTAAAATACTTAACCTAATTTTATATGTTATCTTACCATGAAAAGATTTTTCACTTTTGATTTCCGTTATTTTCGCGGTGACCTTTTTGGAGGACTCACAGCTGGAGTAGTTGTCCTCCCTTTAGCCTTAGCATTTGGCGTTAGCTCTGGACTTGGCCCTAGCGCAGGACTCTATGGCGCCATTTTTGTTAGTTTTTTTGCCGCTCTTTTTGGAGGTACACCCACCCAAATCTCTGGACCTACTGCTCCCATGACAGCAGTGAGTATGGTCTTTATTGCAGAGATGATTGCAAATTTTGATGGAAACGTAGAAAAAGCCTTACCCACCATACTTTCCGTCTTTTTATTGGCCGGACTTATTCAAATAGCTATTGGCTTTATGGGAATTGGAAAATACATTCGCTACATCCCCTACCCTGTTGTTTCTGGTTTTATGACAGCCATTGGTGTAATTATTTTGGTAACCCAAATTGCTCCAACTTTAGGATATTATGCTAAAGAAGACACTGCATATGTTACTCAATTTAAACCTCAAGCAGAAGAAATTCTCTTGGAAAAAATTCTCCACGACGAAGTAGATGAGGGAATTTTAGTTCTAGAGGACTTTGAAACCACCATAGCACGTGCAGGAAAGATTACAGAAGCTGACATACAAACCGAAGCCATGGCTTTGGCCGAAAAAAAAGCCTCGGGGGTCATTGGAACAATAAAAGTTCTCCCACGAATATTTGCGAATATCAATTCTTTGGAACTAATTCTACCATTATTGACCATTGTAATTATCTATGGTTTTAACGCATCACCACAGCAGTACCAAGTACACTCGTTGCCCTTCTGGTGGTATCTGGGGGAGCCTATTTTCTTGGATTAGATTACCGCCCCATCTCTTCTATCCCCTCTGGTCTACCCATTCCACAATGGGGGTTATTCGCTGGTTTTGGATTAGAGACACTCACCCAATATCTATTTACTGCCATCACCCTTGCACTTTTGGGATGTATTGACTCTTTGTTGACCTCTGTCGTAGCAGACAATATGACCAAAACTGTTCATGAACCCAATCGAGAATTGGTGGGACAAGGAATAGGAAACAGCATGGGTGCACTCTTTGGTGCTATCCCTGGAGCAGAAGCAACCATACGAACAGTAGTTAACATCAAATCTGGAGGAAAAACCCGTTTGTCTGGTATGATCGCTGGCTTACTTTTGCTCTTTATTCTCTTGGCGATCGGCCCCATTGCTTCACAAATTCCAGCGGCTGTTTTAGCGGGAATATTAATTACCGTAGGTATTGGTGTGATGGACTATAAAGGACTGAAAGCCCTCCCCCATATGCCACGTCAAGAAGTAATCATTTTATTGGTTGTATTGGTCTTA
Source organism: Candidatus Arcticimaribacter sp. (assembly GCA_011526285.1). GTDB lineage: Bacteria > Bacteroidota > Bacteroidia > Flavobacteriales > Flavobacteriaceae > Arcticimaribacter. The sequence goes on along the minus strand of WTJU01000128.1, from coordinate 420 downwards.
TCTTCCATTTGGAATTTGGTCTATGCAGTAGGAATAGGACTCGTTATTGCTTCCCTTATTTTTATCAAGAAAATTGGAGACCTCACCAGTAAAAGTTTTAACATACTTCCCCTTAGCCCAGAAAAAGCATGGGGAGATGAGAAAAACTTCCCAGAAAAACTCAAAGAAGAAATCTTTATCAAACATTTAGATGGACCTCTCTTTTTTGGTTCTACTGCAAGCTTTACAGAGACAGCAAAACAAATTCCCACAACAGCATCAAGCCTAATTATTCGTTTAGACAAAGTACCTTATATCGATCAATCAGGCTTGTATGCACTAGAAACGGTGATTCTTGATTTAGTACAACAACACAAAAAAATACTTTTAGTGGGGCTTAAAGAACAACCCAAATTCATGATGGAACGTATCAAAATGATT
>WTJU01000031.1 GCA_011526285.1 Candidatus Arcticimaribacter sp. | reverse complement strand
AAATATTGGAAACGATCTCTGCTTTAGTCATATCTTAGAATTTAATGTTAAACAATCCCCCGTTATTCTTGGGGTGTGCAAATATATAAATTTAATATTATAAACTTCCTCCCCTAAATCATTAATATTTATGAATTTAATGCAGTAGATACAGTACCTTTAGCCCTCATGAAGTGGACTGAGACGCTGTTGAATTGGTACGATGAAAATCAACGTGATTTTCCTTGGAGAAAATCACGAAACCCCTATCATGTTTGGCTTTCAGAAATCATTCTCCAGCAAACTCGAGTCGAACAAGGATTACCCTATTACAACTCTTTTGTATCTAACTTCCCAACAGTTTTTGATTTAGCTGCTGCCGATGAAGAAATGGTATTAAAGCTTTGGCAAGGGCTCGGTTATTATTCGCGTGCACGCAATTTACACGCATCAGCTCGTTGGATAGTGAATGAACGTGAAGGGGTGTTTCCAAAAGACTATAAATCACTATTACAACTGAAAGGAGTGGGAGATTACACGGCCAGTGCTATCGCTTCAATATGCTATGAAGAACCTCAGGCTGTGGTTGACGGGAACGTTTACCGCTTCTTATCCCGATGTTTTGGAATTTCAACGCCAATAGACACTGGCAGGGCACACAAAGAATTTAAAGCTAAAGCCACACAGTTGATGGCAGATTATTCTCCAAACCTTTTCAATCAAGCCATGATGGAATTTGGTGCCTTGCATTGTACTCCAAAACAAGCAAAATGCACAAGCTGTCCTTTTCATTCGGTTTGCTATGCTTTTCAACAACAAAGCGTTTATGAATATCCATTAAAAGCAAAGCGCACTAAAATACGCAAGCGTTATTTCAATTATTTAGTAGTTAAAACGCCCAGTGGGAAAACCTTAATACACAAACGTGCAGGCAAGGGAATTTGGCAAAATTTATATGAGTTTCCCTTAATTGAAACGCAGTCTATAGTGGATAAAAAGCAGTTGTTAGAACAAGAAAATTTCCCATCAAACTTGGCCTCAAAAATAGCAAGTATAGCCCCTTATGAAGATCAACCAATAAAACATTTACTCTCTCACCAACACCTTTTCATACAATTTTGGGAAGTGAAACTGAGTGAAGAAATTGAAGACACAATAACCTTGAAAGCCTTGGAAGACCTTCCTGTGCCTGTTGTAATTCAACACTTTATCGACAATCACTACTGGCGTTAGGGTGACTTTAGTATATTTGAGGATGTAAAACCCTAAAAATCTATCATTATGAGTGGAACATTAAACAAAGTTATGTTGATTGGTCACCTTGGAGATAATGTAAAAATGCATTACTTTGAAGGTGGTGGAAGCATCGGACGTTTTCCTTTGGCAACAAACGAAAGCTACACCAAAAAAGACACTGGTGAAAAAGTCACCCAAACAGAATGGCACAATATTGTTGTTCGCAACAAGGCCGCTGAAATTTGCGAAAAATACTTGTCAAAAGGTGATCGCGTTTATATTGAAGGAAAAATAAAAACACGTAAATGGCAAGACGACGGAGGGAATGATCGTTACAGTACAGAAATAAATGTAGACGATTTTACCTTTCTAACCACAAAAAACAATGATGCTGCTGGAGATGTTTCTCCTGCTGCTTCACAAGAAAAGAAAGACGATTTGCCGTTTTAATTAAATCCTAGTTTTTGGACCCAGAACCCTTACTGCAATTTATATTTTTAGCCCTACCTACAGCTACACATTTACAGTGGATTATATTCGCAGTATTGTTACTCGCCTCTGCTTTAATATCAGGGGCTGAAGTGGCTTTTTTCTCTTTACAATCAAGTCAACTAGAACAAGCCAAAGGGGAGGAACAAAAAAACATATTGAGGATAGAACAATTGCTCCAAAAGCCGAAACGCTTGTTGGCCACCATACTAGTGGCCAATAACTTCATTAATATTGCCATTGTACTTCTTTTTGCCAACCTGAGTTCGAACTTTTTTACACCAGATCAGAACCCGTACATTCAGTTGTTTATTGAGGTGGTCGTGATCACCTTTATCATTCTTTTGTTTGGTGAGATTTTACCAAAAATCTATGCCAACAAAAACAATTTGCGTTTTGCGCAATTTATGGCACCAACGCTCTATCGCCTTGATCGCTATTTTTTGTTCTACCTCACTTTGCCCATGAGTAAGCTCACCTTATTTCTAGAAAAATATTTTGGTCAACGTTCAAAAACCTTCTCTGTAGACCAACTCTCAGAAGCCCTAGAGATTACCGAGCAAAGCGACACAACAAAAGAAGAAGATAAAATTTTGCAAGGAATTGTTTCTTTTGGAAATACAGACACAAAGCAGGTTATGTGCCCTAGGGTTGATGTTTTTGCCCTTTCGACCAGCATGCCTTTAGACGAAATTTTACCTCAAATAATTGCTAACGGTTTTTCCAGAATTCCGGTGTATACAGAGCGGTTAGACACTATAGTTGGGATTTTATACAGCAAAGATTTGATGCCCAAGTTAGAGGAACCAAATTTTGACTGGACAAGCCTTTTACGCGAACCGTATTTTGTTCCTGAAAACAAAAAACTAGACGATTTACTAAAAGAATTTCAGAAAAAGAAAATACACATTGCCATTGTGGTCGATGAGTATGGGGGAACCTCGGGAGTAGTGACCTTAGAAGACTTGATAGAAGAGATTGTTGGAGATATTTCTGATGAGTTTGACGATGAAGACATTGATTACTCGAAAATTGACGCCAAAAACTATGTTTTTGAAGCAAAAGTGAGTTTAAAAGATTTTTATCGCATTACTGATTTAGAACAACAAGACGAATTTGAAAAAGCCAAAGGAGAAGCTGAGACATTGGCTGGGTTTATTTTGGAAACAGCGCAAAACCTACCGCGACTTAGACAAAAAGTCTACTTTGGGGCAGTTTGTTTTACCGTTGAGTCAGTTGATAAAAAGAGAATTAAGCGAGTTAAAGTAACCCTGCCCTAATGATGAGAAAACTTTCCCTCTTCCTCTTCTTATTTCCGCTGTTTGCTTGTAATGACAGTGCTTATCTCCCAAAACCAAAAGCTCAATTGAATCTCGATTATCCTGAGGCAACGTATACAGCGATTGAGAATAGCTGTCCCTATACATTCGAGATGAATAGCATGGCTAATTTCGAATTGCTTGAAAACTGTGAAAGCAAGGTAGCGTATGCTAAAATGAAAGCCACTATTTATCTCTCCTACAGAAGCATTGAAAACAACCTAGACTCCCTTTTGTCTGATGCCTATCAAATGCCAAGTAAACACATAATTAAAGCTTCTGAAATTCCTGAAAAAGTATTTGTAAACCCTGAGAACAGGGCCTACGGCACACTTTTTCGAATTGTTGGAGAAGCCGCTTCGCAGGCGCAGTTTTTTTTGACTGATAGTGTTGATCATTTCTTGGTGGGTTCCCTTTACTTTTATACCCGTCCCAACTACGATTCTATATTACCTGCCGCGCGTTATGTCGAGCAAGACATGATGAAGCTAATGGAAAGTTTGACTTGGAAAGAGTAATAGCTATTCTAGAATAGAAAAAGTACTTACAGAATAAGCTTCTCCAACACTTTTTACTATCCCTACAATTCCTGTACTCGTGAGTGCATCGGGATTAAATTCTACCACTGCTTTTTTAGAAGCAAAGTCTACCGTAGCTTTAGTTACTCCTAATGTTTTATTGAGCTTTTTTTCAATTACAGCAGCGCAGCCCATGGCACATACCATTCCCTCAATGGTCATTTCCATAACAACGGCCTCTGCTGTTGTCTCTTGGAGAGTATTTGTCACTTTTTCAACTTGTGAAGGAGGCGTTTTTGTTTCAGGGGTAGATGAATTGCAGCTTGAAAACAAAATAGCGAGAACAAATAGGGCGATACAATTTTTCATAGGTTAAAATTAGTGAATTATTCTGAAGCAGTTAAACAGAAAAAGCTCACTTTTGTAGGAAAAAGAAGGCATGTCTGATGGTGTGAAAAAGTGGGTTTACCTTATCGTCCTTTCCCTAATCTGGGGGAGTTCCTATATACTTATCAAAAAAGGTTTGGTAGGTCTAAGTCCAGTTCAACTCGGTTCTATCCGAATATTAATGACCACCTTAATATTACTTTTATTTGGGTACAAAAGCTTGAGCGGATGGTCGTATGAACAATGGAAGTGGCTGGTTTTTACTGGTTTTTTTGGCACCTTTTTCCCCTCTTTTCTCTTTGCTTTTTCTGAAACAGAAATAAACAGCTCTGTTGTAGCAGTACTCAATGGTCTTACCCCCATGTTTACACTCATTATTGCGTACTTATTTTTTCAGCAAGGGGTAAAAAGAAAACAAATAGGAGGCGTTTTATTGGGCTTTGCAGGAACAGTTTTATTGGTTGCTCAAGAATTTTCACTAAGCAATACAGGTGATGCCCGTTATGCTTTGTTGGTGGTTATTGCTGCCTTGTGTTATGGAATAAACGTGAACACAATAAAATACAAATTAGAGGGCGTAACCCCTATGGCGATTGCCTTATCAAACTTCATTGCTATCGCTCTGCCAGCACTAATTTTATTGCTCACCTCTTCTTTCCCTTGGCGTACTTTTTATATCAATACCACTATATTAACTTCATTGGGGTATATCTTCATTCTTTCTCTGTTTGGAACAGCCTTTGCCAAGGTGTTATTCAATAAACTTTTAACCATATCCTCAGCTGTTTTCTCCATTTCAATTACCTATTTGTTACCCATTGTAGCAATTGGCTGGGGAGTTTTAGACGGAGAGCATTTTGGCGGGGCACAATGGCTTGCGAGCGGGTTAATATTGGGTGGAATTTACCTGGTAACAGAAACAAAAAAAGCGCCCTAAAAAGGGCGCCTTTACTCTACTGCATCTTCCTTTTTCAATTATTGAAAATCTTCTTCTGCAAAGTCTACATTGAGTTCGATGCTAGAAGTGATAAAGTCGATTTTTTGAGGCCCGAAAGATTGTGTCACTTTGTGAGGAAACAACAACCCATCTACCGCTTTATAATCGCCAATAAGGGTTTCTTGGGTAATGGTATTTCCTTGCATTTCTTGGGTTTCACTAATCTTAATTTTCAAGTGTGAATCAACCGCATAGAAATAGGACTTACTATCACTCACTTTAAGTTCATAGGCTTTTACACCATTTACATCAGCAACCCCAGCGAGGCTAATTGTCGCAGGGTCAAGAGCAAGCTCAGCAAAAACAGCAGTATCTGCCAAAGCTGCTGTGAGTTGTTCTTCTCCCATTGGCATGCGTTGTCCTTGTGCTTCATTGTAGCCTTTGTCTTTATTGACAACCATTTTTTGCATGGTATTCCCCATCATTTTCACTGCGAGGAAAGATTGCTGTTGGTTGGTTTTTTTACTTTCAATCTCTAGTGTCATTCCCTGCATACTGGCATTGGCCACCTCTCGTTTAGAACGAATGCTTTCGGCTTTTTCTCGTCCACCAATGGCATCAAAATAGCTGGCAATAACGCTGGCAGCGTTAACACCCTCAGGGAGGGCTGCATCATAATTTGGACGCTCTGCGTCGTTTCCGTATTTATCAAAGAATCGAATGCTTAGCGGGCTTCCAAGAGGAGCTGTTTTCTCTAAGTTCTCAAGCACTTCGCTTCCTTTTCCGGTAACAAAAATACGTGCACGGTCTAGGTGGAAGTATTTTTGTGTTACACGTTGAATGTCTTCAATACTTACCGCGTTTATTTTTTGAAGATACGTGGTGTAAAAATCAGCAGGAAGACCTTCTGTCAAGATTGAAAGCGCATAGCGCGCAATGGTTGAAGGACGTTCTAATGCCAATACAAAATCACCAACATACTTCGCCTTAGCTTGATCTAGTTCTTCTTGCGAGACAGGGAGTTCTTGAATTTTTTTAATTTCTTTTACTAGTTCAACCACAGAGCTATCGGTAACAGCATTACGGACACTAGCAAAAGCACGGATTCGCGAACGTGTGTTTTTATCTGTTCTAAATGAAGAATAAGAACCGTAAGTATAGCCTTTATCTTCTCTTAAATTCAAGAATAAGCGGGCTTGTCCGCCCCCTCCTAAAATGGCATTGGCCAAAAGCATAGGAAAATAATCGGCATCTGTTTTCTTTACTTCTGTAGTAAAGTCTACAGACACTTCAGACTGCACTGCATTGGGCATATCCACAAAGTTGATCTCTAAGGCCTCAGCATTTTTCGCAGCAGGAAACGGAATCGCTTCACTTGCTTTGCCCTTCCAATTTTTGAACAATTTGGTTACTTGTTTCTTTACGGTAGCAAAGTCTACATCACCAATAATGATCAAATAAGCATTTTCTGGATTAAAGTTTTTGGCGTAATAATTTTTTACATCTGCAAGTTGAACGTTATTCACACTTTCCTCAGAAATATATTCACCATACGGATGGTTTTTCCCATAGGTAATTAAGCTTTCCACGCGGCGTGCAGCAGCAGGAACAGAGTTTTCGTCAGACTTAATTCCCTCCATCAATTTCTCCTTTTCCTTGTCGAATTCTTCTTGAAGGAAGTTAGGGTTCAATGCAGCATCAGCCATGAGTTCTAACACTCTAGGGAAATAGCGTGATAGCGAAGAAGCAAAGGCGCTAGACGATCCAAAATTTAGACGAGCACCAAGATAATCTACTTCTTCTTCAAACGCGTCTTTTTTAATGGATTGAGATCCTTTACCTAACATGCTAGACAGCAATGCATTTGCACCTGCCAATTCTCCTTCAAAAATGGGAGGAATGTCAATGTTTAGATTGGCAGAGGCACGAGGTAGTTTGTGATTTTCAACCACAAGTACCCGAAGACCATTTTTTAAAGAAAATGCTTGCGGCTCTTCTAGATTAATTTCTGGAGCAGGTCCTGGTTCAGGTTGTTTGCTTCGATCTATTTGTGCTTTTAATGGGCTTATCACCAATAAAAGCATGGCAAAATAAAGTACTTTTTTCATCATGGAGCTTATTTTTTAGCTGACTCTGGAAGGTAATCCAATACCAGGCGTTGATTTTTGTTTAAATATTTTTTGGCTACAGCTTGAATTTCCTCACGGCTAATAGAACGGAACACCTCAATTTCTGAATTGATGCGATTAGTATCGCCATAAAAAGTGTAATATTCAGCCAGTGAATTTGCAATCCCTTCTACAGAGGCATTGGCGTTCACAAAATCTGTTTCAAATTTATTTTGCAGTTTTTGGAAATCTTTTGGGGAGATTAACTCATTTTGAATTTTTACAACCTCTTCATCCATAGCTTCCACCAAACTTTCTAAGCTGTTTTCTCCTAATGGTAGACCAAAAATCAAGTACATTCCGTAGTCTTCTTGACTGATGTTGAACGCTCCTACTTGCAAGGCCATTTTTTGTTCGTCGACCATTTTCTTGTAGAGTTTAGAACTATTTCCATCACTCAAATAAGTAGAAATCATATCCAATACTTTGGCTTCACGAGTGGTTAATGCTGGCATGCGATAGCCTGTGACCACAGCTGGAATTTGAATGTTTGGATCATAGGCCACTGCTTTAATGGGTTGCTCAATAGGATTCTCTTTAATGTTCACTCGAGGGACATCAGCACCGCGTGGAATTTCACCGAAATAATCAGCAATCATTTTTTTTGTAGTAGGAACATCAATATCTCCAGCAACAACTAAAACAGCATTATTGGGCACATAATACTTTTTGTTGAAGGCGAGAAACTCCTCTAAAGAAGCAGCATCTAAGTGGTCCATTTCGCCAATGGTTGTGTGCTTGTAGGGGTGATTGTCAAAGAGATTCTTTTTTACATTTTCGAGAAACCTTCCGTAAGGAGAATTGTCTACACGCAAGCGCTTCTCTTCTTTCACCACTTCGTTTTGTGTGTCTACACCAATTTGGTTGATCACAGGATGCAACATTCGCTCAGACTCTAACCATAGACCAAGTTCTAAATTATTAGAAGGAAAAACTTCGTAGTAATAAGTGAAATCGTCATTGGTATACGCATTGTTTTTTCCTCCATTCGAAGACACAATACTGAACCATTTTCCTCGCTCAATGTTTTTTGTTCCCTCAAACAGGAGGTGCTCAAAAAAGTGTGCAAAACCTGTACGATCAGGTTTTTCATCTTTTGCTCCCACATGATAGAGAACAGAGGTAGTCACTACAGGGGCGGCGTTGTCTTGATGAAGAATAACGTGTAAGCCATTGGCTAAATCGTATTCTTCAAATTTTACTCCTTGAGCAGTAAGAAAGTAACTTACTCCAAGAAGAGATAAGAAAAGGAGATTTTTTTTCATAAGGGTATGATTTTAATAATCAGTCGTATTTTATCGTTCAATGTTACAAAACACAACGGTTTTAAGGCAATAAATTACGAAATATTGCATTATACCTAAAAGCCTAGGTAGTGTTTACAAGATTGTTTCCGTTGTGGGTAAGCGCAGCGGCTGTTATTGCTTTAATTGAACCGAGTGTATTTACATGGTTTTCAGGCCCTTGGATAACCTATGGTTTGGGGGGCATCATGCTGGGCATGGGCCTTACTTTGCAGTGGAGTGATTTTGCTCAAGTAGCTAAAACACCCACTTGGGTAATTTTAGGAATGCTTTTGCAATTTACAGTTATGCCATTTCTGGGGTGGGCATTGGGCATACTATTCGAATTACCCTCTTTTTTTGCTGTTGGATTAATCTTAGTTGCGTGCTGTCCGGGAGGGACTGCCTCCAACGTTATTGCTTTTTTAGCCAACGCCAATGTAGCCTTATCGGTAGCCATGACCACCTGCTCTACCTTTGGTGCCATTCTACTCACTCCTTTTTTGACTGCGACCCTTTCAGGCAGCTATTTAGATGTTGATGCTTGGGGATTGTTTTACAGTACCCTAAAAGTGGTGTTGGTTCCTGTAAGCTTGGGAGTATTGCTCAATCAATATGCCAAAAACGTTACGAAGAGAGTAGTGCCCTTTGCACCTGCAGTTGCGGTGCTTTTGATTGTATTAATTGTAGCAAGCATCATCGGTCAAGGGAGAGCCATAATATTAAGCTCTGGTTTGAATCTAATAGCAGCTATAATGACCTTGCATTTCCTTGGTTTTATTTTGGGGTATGCAGTCAGTAAGATCATTTTGAAGAACAGTGCAGTGAGTAAAACCATAGCGATAGAAGTTGGCATGCAAAACTCTGGGTTAGGAGCAGTTTTAGCTCGTGAAAACTTCATTAATCCGGCAACCGCCATTCCCTCAGCGATTTCCAGCTTGGTACACTCAATTTATGGTAGTATTTTCGTAGCAATTACCAAAAACAAGTCTAATTAATCTCCCATAAAATGCATAAAGTTGTAATTGTTTCCGCCAAAAGAACACCCATTGGAAAATTCATGGGCGGACTAGCTACAGTTTCTGCACCTCATTTAGGAGCTATTGCTATTAAGGGAGCTTTAACTGCTGCAGGAATTAAACCTGAACAGGTTGATGAGGTTTACATGGGCAACGTACTACAAGCGGGGGTAGGGCAAGCGCCTGCACGTCAGGCCGCCTTAATGGCGAGTATCCCAGACACAGTTCCCTGCACTACAATAAATAAAGTGTGTTCCTCTGGAATGAAATCCATCAGCTTGGCAGCACAAGCCATTGCCTTGGGTGATGCCGCTGTAGTTGTAGCGGGGGGCATGGAGAACATGAGTTTGGCTCCGCATATAGTTCCTATGCGAACAGGAATCAAATTTGGCGCCACACAGCTAGAAGATGTAATGCAAAAAGATGGTCTTTTGGATGCTTTCGATCAAGTGGCCATGGGTGTATTTGCAGATGCTACCGCAGAAAAACATGGAGTAAGCCGAGAAGAACAAGACGCGTTTGCCATAGAATCCTACCATCGTTCTGCATTAGCTTGGGAGAGTGGGGTCATGCAAAACGAAGTAATTCCAGTGGCTGTTCCACAGCGCCGCGGAGAAGACATCATTATCTCAAAAGACGAAGAATATACCAATGTAAAATTGGAAAAAATACCGCAGTTACGACCCGCTTTTTCAAAAGGGGGAACCGTTACTGCCGCTAACGCTTCTACCATTAACGATGGAGCTGCTGCTCTGGTCTTAATGTCAGAAGAAAAGGCAAAGGCATTGGGCATTACCCCAATGGCAACTCTTTTAAGCCATGCCGATGCCGCACAAGAACCCCAATGGTTTACCACCGCACCAGCGAAAGCCTTACCAAAGGCACTAGCAAAAGCCAACCTAGCACAAAAAGAAATTGATCTGTTTGAGTTCAATGAAGCTTTTTCTGTAGTAGGATTGGCAAACAGCCAACTACTTGACCTACCTGTAGAGAAAGTGAACGTTCACGGTGGTGCAGTTTCATTGGGACACCCATTAGGTTGTTCAGGTGCGCGAATTGTAGTTACCCTTTTGAACGCTCTTAAAGTAAAAAACAAAACCTTGGGAGCTGCCGCCATATGCAATGGTGGAGGAGGAGCATCCGCTTTGGTCTTAAAAAGATAACTCATTGAAAAAAATCTTATTTCTCCTTTTTTTAGGATCGTGTTCTCTAGCACATAGCCAAGAGGCACACATTTTATTCAATCGCATGAACATGGCGGTTTATAATCCGGCATTTACCGGAGTTAACGGTGCCTTTATATCAGTAAATAGTCGCAACCAGTGGTCGGGTATAGACGATGCTCCTAGAACCAATTATTTAATCTATCACCTTCCACAAAAAGAGAAGGTAAGTCTTGGCTTTACCGCACAAAATGATCGTGTCTTCATTGAAAACAAAACTCATTTTACTATTGACTATAATTATAAACTACAACTAACCGAAAATCAGTTTGTTTATCTCGGTTTAAAAGGGGGTGGTTTTTACAACAACATAGATGTTGAACGTTTAGAACGATTATACACCACCTACAATCCAGCCCTAGAACCTGTAAAGAGTTATTTCACACCCATATTGGGTTTGGGAGTGCAGTACCAAACCCCTGATTATTTTATTGGCGTTGGGGTTCCCAGTTTGTTTAACAACAAGCGGTTTCAAGACAATAGTGGTTGGGAGACAACCGCAACTGATGTAGCCTATCTTTATTTTTCTGGTGGGACCACCATCTCATTAGGCGATAACCTAACGGTAGATCCTGTATTTATTTACAGAGCAGTACCCAACAGCCCCAACCTGTTTTCAGGAACAGTTGCTCTTAACGTTAGAGAGCAATTTTCAATAGGAGCGGGTTACGCAAACAACGACAACATGGCCATCTTTCTTACCTCCAAAAACATTAATGGAATCCAATTTGGTTATGGTTATGAATTTATGAATCGTAACGATGCAACCGCTATTCAAGGAGGCACCCATGAATTCTCCCTCCGTTTTTTACTCGATAATACTCCT
>WTJU01000104.1 GCA_011526285.1 Candidatus Arcticimaribacter sp. | reverse complement strand
TTAACTGTAGCCGGCTCAACACAACTTAATAGTACATTGAATGTGAGTAACAATACTACTTTAAGTGGAACGCTTACCGTTGCGAATACTGCAGATTTCAGCAATCGTGTTACTATTAGTGCTGATTTTGGAGGTGACAGTAATAATTACAATAATTACCCTTTGCGTGTACAAGGCTCAGCTAACGGCATTGCAGTTAAAGTAACTGCTGGCACACCCAATAATTCAAATAATTTTATGACATTTTTTGATTCTGGTGGAAATGCAGTAGGTGCAATTGAGGGTGAAACTTGGCCAGAGAAAATATTAACAGAAGAATACCTTTATGATACAGCAGTAATGGCTGCTGAACTAGTTTTGAAAACAGCCAATGTTGCTGCTTCTTTTGTACCAGTCTGTACAGTCGGGTTGGGTGCAGGTTGTGGCCCTGATTCAGGAGGAATTGCTATTGCTGCAGCCGAGTTAGTTCTTGCAGGAGCAGCGTTGGCAACCTACAATACTTTTGCAAATAAAGACATGGGTTTAACATATTCATCAGGAGGAGCGGATTACGCTGAATACCTCAAAAGAAAAGACATTAATGAAAAAATGAAACCTGGTGACATAGTTGGTGTAACTAATGGGGAGATATCAAAATTCATAGATGAAAAAACTCAGAAAATCTTAGTAGTTTCCTCTAGTCCAGCTGTACTCGGTAATTTAAAACCAAACTCGGAAATAAGTCAATATGAAAAAGTAGCATTTTTAGGCCAAGTTCCTGTTCGCGTAAATGGGGTAGTTACCGCAGGGGATTATATTTTACCATCTGGTAAAAATGATGGCACCGGTATTGCTGTCTCTAAGAATAACATTAAAGTAGATCAGTACAGTGATATTATTGGAGTAGCATGGAGCAGTACTCTTTCAATAAATATTTCTAAAGTAAATATGGCTATTGGTTTAAACTCCAATGACCTTGCTCAAGTAGTTATGGAGCAAGAGAACAAAATATCGTTGTTAAAAAAGAGAATAGATAAAATAGAAGAGCTACTCGGTATTGTAGGCTTATCGAACCAGAATGCTCAGATAAAAAGTAAGGTAGATTTACTAACCCAAGAAAAAAAATCAGAGAAGACCTACACAAGAATGAAAATTGACAACATTATTGATTTCGAAAAGTATATTCCTGCATATATCAGTAGAGAAATATTTGATTCAGCAGTAGACTTAATCAATAACGGTCAAGCATATCCGAATACATCTAAAGAAAGACAAGATTTAATTTTTGATAAATTAAAAAATGATGAATCATTAAAGGATGAAATATTTTCAATGATCAATAAGTATTACAACGAAGAATATCTGAAAATAAAAAAACAGTTTTAAATCAGTGAAGAAATAATTAGCTATCCGAATGTCACAATTTTAGGGCTGATGTTTTTACTTTATACCCCTAATAAAGATTATGCTGATTGATATTTTTTTTTATCTTTAGACCCTTAATTTATTAGAACAAAAATTCATCAAAATGAAAAAATTATTCGTAACCCTTGTAATGAGCATGTTTATGGTAAGCTTTGCTGCCAATGCTTCTACAACTAACCTAAACAATCTTAACATTTCTACGATTGTTCAAGAGGATGAGCAAGCCGATGCTCCTGCAGAATCTGCATCTTTCACACAAGAGCTTAAAAAGCGTTTTATTGAAGGTGGACCAGGCTTTATGGGTATTGTATTGATTTGTTTGATTTTAGGATTAGCGATTGCGATTGAAAGAATTATTTTCCTAAACCTAGCATCAACCAATACAAAGAAATTAACCGAAGGTGTTGAAGAAGCTCTTTCTAGCGGTGGTGTTGAAGCTGCTAAAGAACTTTGTCGTAACACCAAAGGACCTGTAGCATCAATCTTCTATCAAGGTCTTGATCGTGTTGACGAAGGAGTTGAAAGCGCTGAAAAAGCAGTTGTTGCTTACGGTGGTGTTCAAATGGGACAATTAGAAAAGAACGTATCTTGGATTTCGTTATTTATTGCACTTGCACCAATGCTTGGGTTCATGGGAACTGTAATCGGGATGATTCAGGCCTTTGATAAAATTGAAGCAGCCGGTGACATGCAACCATCACTTGTAGCAGGGGGGATTAAAGTAGCCCTATTGACTACAGTATTTGGTCTTGTTGTAGCGATTATCCTTCAAATTTTCTATAACTACATTGTTGCAAAAATCGACGGTATTGTTAACGATATGGAAGATGCTTCCATTACTTTAGTTGACATCCTTGTGGCTCACAAGAAGTAAACCTTCCATTTAAAACAAGTAGATTATGAATATTCAAAGAATAGTTAAAATCGGAGCTGGACTTCTTGGGGTTCTAGGGATTGTATTCCTTTTTAGAATCATCGGAGCTGGCGATGAAGAAATTAAAATGGCTGCTTCTATGGGAGACTATGGAACAGTATCGCCATTGATTAGCATTGCACAAATCATTTTTTATGTGTCTGTTGCTGCTACATTAATCTTTTCTCTCCTTAACCTTTTCGGGGATTCACAAAAATTAAAGAAAGCTTTAATTTCAGTTGGATTCTTGGTTGTAGTGGTAGGTATTTCCTTCGCACTTTCATCTGGAGTAGAAACCCCCTTAAAAGATGGAGAAGTATTATCTGCCTCTGGTGCACGTTGGGTAGAAACAGGAATTCGCGTATTCTATTCCCTTTCTATAATTGCAATTGGAGCCATGGCATTCTCTGGGGTTAAACGTTTAACAAACCGATAAATCATGGCAAAAAGAGCTGCACCTGAAGTAAATGCTGGTTCGATGGCAGACATCGCTTTCTTGCTGCTCATCTTCTTCTTGGTAACCACTACGATTGAAACCGATTCTGGGATTAACCGTAAGTTACCTCCAACCGACGAAGTTGTTGATCCACCCATCATTAAAGAACGAAATATCTTTACTGTGGTAGTGAATAAAGACAACCGTTTGTTAGTCGAAGAAGATGTAATGGAGATTGGCGAGTTGCGTCAAGCAGCAATTGCTTTCTTAGACAACGGTGGTGGATCAGGAGAAGAAGCCTGTGACTACTGCCAAGGGAAAAAAGATCCGAGTTCTTCAGACAATCCTGAAAAGGCAATCATCTCATTAAAGAATGACCGTGAAACATCTTACAAGGTGTACATCGCAGTTCAAAATGAGTTGGTAGCGGCATACAACGATCTTCGTGATCGTGAATTTGCTCGTCTAAACCCTTTAGCAGGAATGACGTACACAGAAGCTCAAAAGCGCTACAACGATCCTAGAACTTCAGCTGATGAAAAAGGTAAATTAAAGCCTAAATTAGATGAGGTAAAGGCCATGTATCCGCAAAAGCTATCTGAAGCAGAACCAAGTAAAACCAACTAAAAACTAGAAGTATGTCTAAATTTAAAAAGAAAAAAGGAGGAGATTTACCTGCGATTTCAACCGCATCTCTTCCTGATATCGTTTTCATGCTTTTGTTTTTCTTTATGGTAGCTACCGTAATGCGAGATAGTACTTTGATGATTCAAAATTCTCTCCCAGCAGCAGATCAAATTCAAAAGCTGGATAAGAAAGACCGTGTGATGTATATCTACGCAGGGAAACCATCAAGTCGCTATGCAGATAAATATGGAAACCAAGCCCGTATACAGCTAAACGATAAGTTTGCTGATGTTGGTGATGTTGCCGCTTTTGTTTTAGCAGAACGTGCTTCAAAACGTCAGGAACTACAAAACGTGTTAACCACTGCTTTAAAAGTAGATGGTGAAACCAATATGGGATTGATTACTGATATCAAACAAGAATTACGTAAAGTAAACGCACTTAAAATCAACTATACCACACGTGTAGGAGATTACACCCAAAATATGAATTAATATTTTGATGAAGTTTTATATAAGCACCCTCGTGTAGGGTGCTTTTTTTTACCCCAAAGTTTCAAAATTGTACCTTCGTAAGGTGAAGCGAATAAATACATTTTTTTTAGTTCTACTTTCATTTCAAGTTTACGCTCAGCAGGTAAGTGATTCATTGGCCTATCGCGAAGATCAAGTCTATTTAGATGTGAATTTTTTAATTCAATCTAATGCGCTAAACAATTTTCGTCAAAATGGCTTTTCACGTTCCTTACATGCGGGTTTCTTACGTGATATTCCGTTAAACGAAAGAGGAAATAGGAGTGTGGCTTTAGGTTTGGGATATGGGTATCAGCGCTTGGTAAATACGCTAGATATCTCGTTAGAGAATGAAACCTATACCTATACCTTACCCAATAATAGTCGAACACTACGCAACATATTGAGCTATCACCAATTGCAATTGCCAATAGAACTTCGCTGGAGAACATCTACAGCATCTAATTTTGACTTTTGGCGTATTTATTTAAGCTATCGCCTTAGCTACCAGTTTGCAGGAAGATATCAACCATTTTTTGGACGTCCGTTTGGTTTAAAAAACCAACTGTCATCATGGCAACACAGCTTTGGTCTGTCATTTGGCTTCGGTTCTTGGAACTTGCGTTTTGCACATGAAATAGTTCCTTTGTTTGTTGAAAGCACACAACTAGAAACTGGAAATTCCCCCCGAATTTACCCCATTCATTTAGGATTAATCTTCTATTTCTTATAATTCCTTTCTTAAACGAGCTACAGGAAAGTTCATTTGCTCTCTGTATTTAGCAACTGTTCTTCGCGCTACTTTATAACCTTTTTCTAATAGTGCCTTGGAGAGCGCATTGTCGGCAAGGGGTTTGCGTTTATCTTCTTGCTCGATGAGTGTACGTAGTATTTTCTTGATTTCTAAGGTAGAAACTTCTTCCCCTTCTGCATTGGTTAATGATTCAGAGAAAAATGTTTTTAAAAGCTTTGTTCCGTAGGGAGTGTCAATGTACTTACTGTTAGCAACGCGAGAAACCGTAGAGATGTCCATGTTAATCTTATCCGCAATGTCTTTTAATATCATGGGTTTTAAAGCGCGTTCATCTCCCGTTAAGAAGTAGTCGTATTGATGAGAAACAATGGCTTCTATTGTGAGCTGAAGGGTTTGTCTTCGTTGCTGTATGGCATCAATGAACCATTGTGCTGCATCTAACTTTTGTTTGATAAATTGGACAGCTTCTTTTTGACTTTTAGATTTAGAAGACGCCTCTTTGTAGCCGCGAAGCATTTCTTGATAGCCTGAAGATACGTGTAACTCAGGGGCATTACGACGATTGATAGTCACCTGAATTTCACCATTTTCTATGGTCAGAATAAAGTCTGGAACAATATGGGTGTTTTGAAAAATCCCAGACATGCTACCGCCCGGTTTTGGGTTTAGTTTCTCAATTTCGGCTAGACCTTCTTTTAACAGTTCCTCATCAACATCAAATTTATCTTGCATTTTGCTGTAGTGCTTCTTTGAAAAAAGCGCAAAGCCTTGGTCTATGATCTGACGTGCCATTAAGATAGGTAGGGTGTTTTCTTTTCGCTCTAATTGAAGCGAAAGACACTCTTGCAAGCTTCTAGCCGCTACCCCTGGAGGATCGATATTTTGCACTTTTTTTAGTACTTTTTCTAAGGTTGGTAGTTCAACAACCACCCCTTGCGTAAAGGCAAGATCATCCATTAAGTCTTCTAAACTTCGTCTCAAATAGCCACTTTCGTCAAGACTACCAACAATAAAGAGTGCCAATTCTTCTTCTTCTTGGCTTAGGATTAGCGAACCGATTTGTTGTTTTAAGTTTTCATGAAAACTAATTCCCCCTGTAATGGGTGTGTTTTTCTCCTCATCATCGCTACTGTAATTATTTGTGTTTAAACGGTAGGAGGGGATTTCATCATCACTTAGGTAAGCATCAATGTCAATATCCTGCGTATCGATTATTTCGGTAGTATCCTCGTAATCTTGATCATAGCTATCTTCTTGTGCGCTTTCTTCTTTTCCTGTCTCCAATGCAGGGTTTTCTTCCAATTCATTTTGGAGGCGTTGTTCAAAATCTAGCGTAGGCAGTTGAATCAACTTCATTAGCTGAATCTGTTGTGGAGACAGCTTTTGTGATAATTTTAATTGAAGTTGTTGTTTTAGCATTGCATCAGGGTCTTACCTACAAGGTAATAAAAAACCAACAACTGATTAAAACGATGCGTTTTGCGGAGTTCTTGGGAAAGGGATAACGTCTCGAATATTACCCATGCCCGTTGTGAAAAGGACTAAGCGTTCGAAACCGAGACCAAAACCACTGTGTGGTGCAGTACCAAATTTACGTAACTCTAAGTACCACCACAATTCTTCCTCTTCTATACCCATTGCTGCGATACGGTCTTGGAGAACATCCAGTCGTTCTTCACGTTGCGAACCACCCACCATTTCACCAATTCCTGGGAAAAGAATATCCATTGCACGCACTGTTTTGCCATCGTCGTTCATGCGCATATAAAAGGCTTTGATTTTTGCAGGATAATCAAACAATATCACAGGTGTCTTAAAGTGTTTTTCGACCAAATAACGCTCGTGTTCACTTTGAAGATCTGCTCCCCACTCATCAATAGAATAAGCGAATTTTTTCTTTTTGTTGGGTTTGCTGTTTCGAAGTATGTCGATTGCTTCTGTATAGCTTACACGTTTA
This sequence comes from Candidatus Arcticimaribacter sp., assembly GCA_011526285.1. Lineage (GTDB taxonomy): Bacteria > Bacteroidota > Bacteroidia > Flavobacteriales > Flavobacteriaceae > Arcticimaribacter. Next base: position 4,806 of record WTJU01000104.1, on the reverse strand, counting down.
AAGTCATTGTCAACAACAAATTTAATCTTCTCTAATAAGCCCATTTCAGAGCGTTCTAGTTTCGGTTTTGTGCTTTCTTCTTTCACATAACGTTCATCTAGAAAAGCGAGATCTTCTTGGCAGTTTTCAAGAACATAGCGCAAGACACTTTTAATGAATTTTTCTGCCAAATCCATGTTGTCGTCAAGATCGTAAAATGCCATCTCAGGCTCAATCATCCAGAACTCAGCAAGGTGTCGTGTTGTATTCGAATTTTCAGCTCTAAATGTTGGGCCAAACGTATAAACTTCCCCTAGACCCATGGCGTAGGTTTCAGCTTCTAGTTGTCCAGAAACAGTTAGATGGGTTTCTTTGCCAAAAAAGTCTTCTTGATAATTAACATCACCAGCTTCATTGAGTGGAGGGTTTTTACTGTCTAAAGTGCTTACACGAAACATTTCTCCAGCTCCCTCAGCATCACTTCCTGTAATTATGGGAGTGTTAACATAGTGAAAGCCTTCTTCCTGAAAAAACTTGTGTACACCAAAAGCCAAAGCTGCACGAACACGCATTACAGCACTAAAGGTAGCTGTGCGCACTCTTAGGTGTGCTTTTTCGCGTAAGAATTCAAAGCTGTGTTTTTTTGGTTGTATGGGGTAAGTTTCAGGATCGGCTGTACCAAAAACGTGCAAGTCTTCCACTTGAATTTCAGCTTTTTGCCCTTTTCCCTGACTTTCTACGTAACGACCAGTGACTTTTATGGCTGCGCCGGTAGTAACCTCTTTCAATAGTGTCTCATCAAAATTTTCAAAGTCCACAACACATTGAAGATTTCCCAAGGTAGACCCGTCATTTAATGCGATAAATCGATTGGCTCTAAAGGTTCTAACCCACCCTTGTACAGTGACTTGTTGTCCCTCTGGTGTGGTGGCTAAAAGTGCTTTTAGTTTAGTTGGCATGATGAAAATTTTTGCAAAGATAGGATTTCAATAGCAGTTATTATGCTTTCTTTTTTTTGCTTTTGACTTTTTCTTCTTGTTCCACCAATTGGATTTTAGGCGCCTTCATTACTTCTTCATTGGTAACGGTATCTTTCAAAGAAATTAATAGAGAAGGAAGTAAAATGAGGTTGGCTAACATGGCAAACATCAGGGTCATTGAAATTAATCCCCCTAGTGCTACAGTTCCGCCAAATTCTGAACTCATAAACACCGAAAAGCCAAAGAAGAGTACTATAGAAGTATAAAACATACTTACTCCTGTTTCACGAAGCGCAGCATAAACTGAGCGTTGTATCTTCCATTTAGAGGCGATGAGCTCTTGGCGATATTTGGCAAGAAAGTGAATAGTGTCATCAACAGAAATACCAAAAGCTACACTAAAGACCAAGATGGTAGAGGGTTTGAGTGGGATGCCCATAAAGCCCATCATACCAGCAGTGATGATTAAAGGAAGCAGATTGGGGATCAATGAAATAATAATCATCTTGAAAGAACGGAACAAATACGCCATAAACAATGCAATGAGAAAAATTGCGAGCACTAACGAGAGTACTAAATTCTTTATGAGGTATTTGGTTCCTTTTAAGAAGAGAAGTGCTTTTCCGGTTAAGCTAACGGTGTAGCGCTCTTTGGGAAAAATCTTTGCGATTTCTTTTTGAAGCTCAGCTTCAATTTCTTCCATGCGCTGGGTATTAATGTCTGTCATGAAGGTAGTCATACGTGCATATTGCCCCGTATCGTCTACATAATCGTTTAGAACATTTTCACCGTTGTTTGAACGGTCAAAATAGGAAAGGATAAAACGATTTTCTTGTGATGAAGGTAAAGCGTAATAATTAGGATTGCCATTGTAGTAGGCTTGCTTGGCATATTTAATCGCATTTACCACAGAAGTTGGCGCAGAAAGTTCGGGAATCGCGTTGATGCTCTCACTTAACCGATCCATTCGCTTTAAAGTAGATAGTTTTAAAACACCATCTTTTCGTTTGGTGTCGATGAGTATTTCCAATGGAACAATACCATCAAACTCTTTATCGAAAAATAAGATGTCCTTAAAAAAGGATTGCCGTTTTGGCATATCTTCTAAAATACTTCCAGAAATTTCTATGGTATAAATCCCAATGATACTAGCCACCAAAGCAATTAGCGAAATGATATAGGTGTTAAGTCGTTTGTGTCGCACTTTATCCTCCATCCACTTTACAAAGCGATCAATGGATTTATTTTTTAGATGATTCAAGTGCTTTTTGTTGGGTAGGGGCATAAAGCTGTAGGTAATTGGAATTACCAAAAGGGAGAGAATGAATATCCCTATAACATTAATGGAGGCTATTATTCCAAACTCTTTTAAAACTTTGCTGTTGGTTAAAATGAATGTTGCAAAGCCAGAAGCAGTGGTGAGATTGGTCATTAGCGTTGCGTTTCCAATCTTTACGATTACCTGCTGCAAAGATTTGATTTGGTTTCCGTGCTTAGCGACCTCTTGTTGGTATTTATTGATTAAAAAGATGCAATTGGGTACACCTATCACAATAATTAACGGAGGAATGAGCGCTGTGAGAACCGTTATCTCGTAGCCCATAAGACCAAGTGTTCCTAACGCCCAAGCAACGCCAAACAACACCACCAACATTGATATGAGTGTAGCGCGTATTGAACGAAAGAACAAAAAGAAAATTAAAGAAGTAACGCCCATCGCGGCAAAGACAAACATTCCTATTTCGTCTACAATATTTTGCGCGTTTAGGGTGCGAATGTAAGGCATGCCAGAGCGTCTAACCTTTAGGTTATTCGCTGCTTCAAAACGATCAATTAAGGGAATGAAAGTATCAAAAACAAAAGCTTTCCTGCGCGCACTATTCACTACTTCTTGCTCCATGTAAATGGCCATTCGAACAGTTTCTGTCTCTTTGTTGAAAAGCAAGTTTTCGTAAAATGGCAGTTCCAAGAAAAGCTTTTGCTTAAAGAGAGCAAATGCAGTGCTGTCTTGGGGGACTTCAGCCATTAGCGGCTGGAGTTCAAATTTCTTTTTTGCCTTGTTTTTTACTAACTCCTTAACGTTGTCGATAGAAAGGACAAAATCAATTTCATCAAAAGCTGCCAATTCTTCACTAAGTTCTTTCCAAGCATTTAGTTTTTTGGGAGTGAAAAAAGATGCGTCTTTCACCGCCAATACCAAGACACTGCCTTCTTCGCCATAGAGGGAGAGAAAGTCGTTGTATTTTATGTTTTCAGGATGGTTGTCTGGAAGAAGATTTGCTTCGGTGAAAGTAAAACGCATGTACTGCCATTGGGTGGCCCAAAAAGCGGTTACACCCACCAAGGCAAAAATAAGTGCAATACGATTACGCAGGATTAATCGGGCAACAGCTTCCCAAAAACTCCATTTTCTTTTTCTTTTCATAGCATGTAGACCTCCTTCGGGAAAATCACCTTAGACGGTCATAATTTCTTTTTCCTTAGCAGCTAAAACAGTATCCACTTTTTGAATGAAACTATCGGTAGCACCTTGAACATCAATTTCACAGTTTTTTTGCTCGTCCTCAGAGGTTTCTGTTTTTTTGATTTCTTGGTTAGCATCTTTTCGTGCATTGCGAATACTAACCTTGGCATTTTCTGCTTCAGCCTTTGCCATCTTGGCCAATTCTTTTCGACGCTCTTCTGTTAAAGGAGGTACGTTAATGATGATGCTCTCACCGTTATTCATTGGGTTGAAACCAAGGTTCGCAACCATTATTCCTTTCTCAATTTCAGCCAGCATTGCTTTTTCCCATGGTTGAATACTAAGCGTGCGTCCATCTGGGGTGTTAACATTTGCTACTTGATTTAGAGGAGTAGGGGAACCGTAATAGTCTACCATCACGCTTTTAAGCATAACTGGGTTAGCCTTTCCAGCGCGAATATTTAATAATTCATTTTCTAGGTGTTTAATAGCACCTTCCATGCTTTCCTTGGCACTGTCTAAGATAAATTGTAATTCTTCGTTCATGCTATATTGCTTATAAGTCTACTCGAGTTCCAACATTTTCGCCACTCACTACTTTCATTAAATTTCCTTTTGTGTTCATATCAAAAACAATGATAGGGAGTTTATTCTCTTGGCTTAAGGTAAAGGCAGTAGTATCCATAACTTTTAAGCCGCGTTTAAGTACCTCTTCAAAAGAGAGGGTATCAAACTTAATGGCTTCTTTATTTTTTTCAGGGTCTTCGGTGTATATTCCATCAACGCGTGTACCTTTTAAAATTACATCTGCATTAATTTCTATGGCCCTAAGCACTGCTGCAGAGTCGGTAGTGAAAAAAGGATTACCAGTACCAGCGCTAAAAATAACCACCCGATTTTTTTCCAAATGGCGTACGGCCTTACGTTTGATGTAAGGTTCTGCTACTGCTTCAATTTTGAGGGCTGTTTGAAGACGAGTAGGGACTGCTATATTTTCCAATGCACTTTGAAGTGCCAAACCATTCATAACAGTAGCCAACATGCCCATATAGTCTCCCTGAACACGATCTACCCCTTGGCTAGAACCGGCCATTCCGCGAAAGATATTGCCGCCACCAATAACGATTGCAATTTCAACACCTTGTTCATGCAGTTCTTTTATTTCTTGTGCATATTCTCCAATGCGTTGTGGATCAATTCCATATGCATTCGACCCCATAAGGGCTTCACCGCTAAGTTTTAATAAAATTCTTTGGTACCTCATAGCCTTGTAATTCCTACAAATATAACCAATAAAGCGAGAAGAAAGTAGTCCTTGCCTTGTTTGGATTTTTACGTTTTTTGTTCAAAAGATTCTCGCAATAAATCTTCAAATGTCTCTAC
>WTJU01000032.1 GCA_011526285.1 Candidatus Arcticimaribacter sp. | reverse complement strand
TACCTGCCTGTCACGCAGGGGGTCGCGGGTTCGAGTCCCGTCCAGACCGCAGAATTTAAAATCCGCTCAACAGAGCGGATTTTTTTATGTCCAATTATTAAAACTTCTATTATCTTCCCGAGATGAAACAATGGATTCTCTTTTTTGTTTGTGCTTTTTTTAGCGGGTGTACTTCTTTAACCAATGAAGAAATCGCGGCAGAATGGATATCCAAGGCCAATACTGCCCACGGTACTGCCTTACTTGACGATACAACATTTACATTTCAATTTCGAGCATATAACTACGCTTACCAAAAAAAGAAAGGGAGAAAAGCCTACGCTAGAACACGTAACACAGAGGAAGGGATGCTAAGTGATAGCTTAATCAATGACCGCTATTTTTCGCGTTGGATTGATGGTAAGCAGGTTGAAGTAGCCGATACTCTACAAAAGAAATACGTTGAATCTCTAAATTCTGTTCTATATTTTGTTCAACTTCCCAAAGTATTGAATGACAATGCAGTAGTGGCCAATTATGTGGGAAGAGTTACCATAAAAGAAGAGCCCTATATTGCGCTTAAAGTGAGTTTTAAGAAAGAGGGGGGTGGAGTAGATTTTCAAGATGAATACCGTTATTGGATTCATGAAGAAAACAATCTGATAGATTATTTGGCCTATCGTTTTTATTCAGGAGAGGGAGGCACGCGTTTTCGTGCGGTTACGTTTAGGGAGCGCATTTCAGGTTTTGTAGTACAGAACTACGCGAATTATAAGCCTAACGAGAAGTATCCTGCTTTAGATGATTTACCAAAATTGTTTGAAGCGCAACGTCTTCAAAAAGTTTCTGAAATCAAAAATGAAGCTTTTGAAATTCAAAATCCCTAGGGGGAAGCCTAGGATTGAAGTAGTTCGATGCGGTCATCGAAAAGACGGATAACTTTTCGTTTGTAAAGAAACCCAATCGCTTTTTTAAAGGCTTTTTTGCTCATTTGTAAGCTTTTTCGAATAGATTCTGGGCTACTCTTGTCGGAGAGATAAAGCACTTTTTTTTCTTTCAAGACACTTAAAATAGTATCGCAATCGGGATCTATAACGTTGCGGAAACCTTGTGGCCGGAGACTTACATCAATTTTACCGTCTTCGCGTACCTGTTTGATGTATCCTTTGACTTCTTCTCCACGTTCAAGGGATTGGTAGACATCGTTTTTAAAAAGTAATCCTTCGTCTTGATCATTGATTTGGACAATGTAACCCAAAGGAGTGCTTCGTACAATAATTAAATCAACAGGATCGCCAGCGTGGTATAGCATAGTAGAATTAAAGCGCAAAGATAGTCTAAATATGAACGAAACACCTTAGTTGTAATAAGTAGCTAAGCGAACTTCCTTATTTTTGCGAAAAAACAGCATGAAAGATCAAATGATTGACCCCAAAACATTACGCAAAGTAGCAGGATGTTTTGCAACTGGGGTCACTGTAGTGAGTGTTCGTACGCCTGAGGGCAGTATTCACGGCATGACAGCAAGTTCCTTTTTATCCGTTTCATTAGCGCCCCCATTGGTGTTGTTTTCGGTGATGAATGAAAATCAATTAAATAATTATCTAGAAAAAGGTGCTAAGGTTGGAATAAGTATTCTCGATGAACAGAGAGAAGACGTAAGTAATCACTTCGCTAAGATCACACTTTTGGACAACCCGCCAGAATTTATTGAAAAAGAAGAAACTCCAGTTTTAACACAATCACACGCTTGGTATGCCACTACTGTTGAGGAGCTTATTCCTGCTGGCGATCACGTGTTGGTGCTTTGTCGTGTTGAGGCACTTGAAGCCAATTTAGACGCAAATCCACTAATTTACTACAAAGGGTATAAAAAATTAAAGTAGTGATTTAAAAGGGCATAGCAATTTTAAGTATATTGTATTTCTAAATCTAACCAATGGAATACAAAGACTTTAACGACTTTAAATCCTCCAAAGGCTTAACCTTTGCCCCTACTAAATGGCTTAAAGTAACCCAAGACATGATTAATCATTTTGCTGATGCAACACATGACCATCAATGGATTCATGTAGACGAAGCTAGAGCAACTGAAGAGTCACCATTTAAAAAAACAATTGCACATGGTTTTTTGTCTTTGGGTTTGATTACAAAATTTTTATCCGATACAGTGCAGGTACACACCCTAAAAATGGGCTTTAATTACGGCATAGACAATGTGCGGTTTCCGCATCCTGTTACTGTGGGTTCTTTACTTCGCGGAATTGTTTCTGTAGAAAATATTGAAGATCAGAAGTTTGGGGGGTTAAAAATTGTCTGGAATATTAAAGTTGAAATTAAAGACATTAAAAAGCCAGCCTGCATAGCCAGCATGACTACATTAGCTTATGAGTGAAAAAACACCTTCTACCAAAGCCGATATTATTTCGGGACTTCACTTCCATCACAACGCATTCTTAGCACTGATTGAAAATTTAGATCAATCGGTTTTTGAATTTAGTTGGAACGGAAAATGGACTCCGGGGCAACAACTAGAGCACATTACTAAATCGGTTAAACCTGTCGCCATGGCCCTGCGTGTTCCTCGCTTTTTTCTCAAATATAAATTTGGAGTTACCAACCGTCCGTCACGCACTTATGACGAGCTGGTAGCGCGTTACCATAAAGCACTGGAAGGTTTAACAGCGGCTGCACCAAAAGAGTTTAGCCCCTTAAGTGTAACATTTAACGAGCGAAATAAAAAATTCTTAGCCTTTAAAAAGGCGGTTAAATCACTCGCTAAAGTCGCTGCAAAATGTACCGATAAAGAGCTGGATTTTTATGTGGTACCCCATCCTTTAATGGGAAGAGTGACCTTAAGAGAAATTTTATTTTTCACAATCTATCACGTGCAACACCATCACAAGATAACAGAGGAGATAATCAGTCATCACAAATAGTTTATGAAAAAAATAGGCTATCTTTGCCAAAGAAAATATACCCGAAAGGGAAACAATGTTGTGTTGCTTGCATCTTTAGATGCAAGAGGTTTGTAGAAAACCAATGAAGAGCTTTCCAATTATCTTGGAGGGCTTTTTTTCTTTAAAGTAGAAGCTATAGATATGTCAAACATTATAGGAAGCGAAGAATGGTGTTCATTTAATGAACTTCAAATACCAGCAATTAAAGCCAGAATCGACTCAGGAGCAAAAACATCATCGATACAGGCAACAAATATTAAACGCGTTATTCGAAAAGGAATACCTTATGTAGATTTTGAGGTTAATCCTATTCAAGACAACCGAAGTGTATCTGTATTTTGTTCTGCAAAAATTGTAGATACTAGGGTAATCAAAAGTTCTTCGGGTACAACCCAAAAGCGTTATGTAATCAAAACACCTTTGACCATTAACGGTCATACGTTCGAGATAGAGCTTACGTTGGCTAATCGAGACTCTATGGACTACAGAATGTTGTTGGGGCGTGAAGCCATGAGTGGTCGCTTTTTGGTTGACCCATCCAAACATTTTTTAGCAGGTGATTTTGAGGAAAGTGCATTTTTTGACTTGTACAAACATCTCTATAAAGAAAAAACTGGTTTGCGGATTGGTTTATTGGCCACAAACCGAGAGTTATACAGCAACAAACGTTTGATGGAAGCAGCATTGGCGCGTGGTCACGAAATTCAATTTTTGAACATTCAGCATTGTTACATGAAGCTTGATGCCCAAACTCCCGAGGTGCGGTATCGCGGCGGTAATATTTTAGATGAATTTGATGCTGTAATTCCTAGAATTCGACCAAGTATGACTTTTTATGGTTGTGCGCTATTGCGTCAGTTTGATTCTATTGGGACATATTGTTTAAATTCAAGTGCATCAATTTCACAATCGCGAGATAAACTATTTTCTTCTCAGTTATTTTCGAAAAACGGAATTCAGATTCCGGTGACGGGCTTTGCTAAATCACCGCTAGAGACCAAAGATTTAATTGATATGGTGGGAGGCTCACCGCTGATCATAAAACTTTTAGAAAGCACTCAAGGAAAAGGGGTTGTTTCTGCAGAAACCAATAAAGCCGCAGAAAGTGTAATTAATGCGTTTAAAAGTTTGCAGGCAAATATCTTGGTGCAAGAATTTATTAAAGAGGCAGAAGGGAAGGATATCCGCTGTTTTGTGGTTGATGGAAAGGTGGTTGCCTCAATTATGCGGCAGGCTCCTAAGGGAGAATTCCGTTCCAACATTCACCAAGGAGGAACCGCACATAAGGTTAAAATAACAGTAGAAGAACGTCGTCTTGCCATCAAGGCTTCTAAAATTTTAAACCTTGATGTTGCTGGTGTTGACATTATTCGTTCCAATAAAGGACCACTTTTACTTGAGGTAAATTCTTCTCCTGGTTTAGAGGGGATAGAAAATGCAACAGGTAAAGATATAGCCAATACAATTATTATGGCAATTGAAAAGAAATTGAAGTACCAGCCAAAAGACTAGTTGTTTTTATTGTAGTTCTCTTCTGTTTTTTCTTCTTTCACAGTAGTGCCTTTATCAGAGCTTATTTCAACACGTGTTTTCACTTTTCGCTGCCCTAGTGTAGGTGGAATTTTATCGATTAAACGATCGACCTGTTCTTCGCTAATATTGTCTGGAACATCAATATGAACTTTTATTTCACTTGGAAATTTAACGGCAATACAGCTGCTTAATAGCAGGCCAACGGTAAGAATTAATAGGCTTTTTTTCATGTTTTAGGTATTTGTGTTCCTTTTAAAGAGCGTGCCGAGATTAAATTGTTACAAAAAAAACCCTCAATTTTTATTGAGGGTTTCTTATTTGGAATACAATGTTATGTTAGTCTTGTCCTAAGATATAAGGTGCTCCTGCTTCTTTTAGTTTCTTTGCCAAAGCCGGTAAATCTTTTTCAGCAATTTGTTCTATCTCAGGGCGTAAATCTGCGAGCATTGCTTTGGCAAGGTTTAAACTCTTGCGATGCAATGGTGTTGGGCCATAGGTGGTTGTCATTCCGCGATAGGCCGCCCGCATATGTGTTTGTACTGATGGTGGGTTGCGTTCTCCAATTTCTGCTCGTGCAGGGCTTCCTTCTGCTTTTCTTTCTAATGCAGTTAAACTTTGCTCAAGTGCATATAGCGTTGCCGCAACCTCTTGAGGTTTTAATGGGGTTTTAGCAGCAGCTTTCTTGAGTCCTTTGAGTTGCTCTTCTGCGCGATTGAAAAGATCAGTTAAGCGTTGCATTTCTCTTTGAACCGCTGTAAAATCCTTTCTATATGCGTCATAGGTTGCATGGTCTACACCTTTGAGTACGCCTTCGCGAATGGCATTAACTTGAAAAGAAATGGCTTCTCCTAATGGGTTTACTTCCCCGTCTTTTTCTAGACTAAGTTGAGCGGTATAATTTCCAGGAACAACCATTGGCCCACCAGCGTTCAAGCCGCGACTTCCTCGATTCGGATTTATGGCTTGTGTGCTTGAATGCCTTAAATCCCATGTTAAACGCTGTGTTCCTTTCTTTGCTTTTTGTGAAAGGTGACGAATTATATTGCCTGCTTCATCTGAAATGGTGATCCACACTTTTGCAGGTTTTTCATTGTTTTCTTGGTCTAAAACAGCATAGCCAGGGAAAGGAATATTGGCCTGTTTTTTATTGGCCTCTTTCTCACGTTTTTTGCGGATTTGTTTTTTCGTTTTAAAGTCATTGGCCAAATGGTAGGTAAATGTTGTACCAAATTTTGGGTTCTCAGCGATGTAGAAGTCAGCACCAGTATTTCCTAGGTTGCTTCTTGGCACATACCATTTTGCTGCTCTTGGGGTAAATAGGGTGCCTTCTTCTTTAAGTCGTTCTGGGGTCATTTCCCGAAGCGCACTATAGTCGTCTAACACATAAAACCCTCGTCCAAAAGAGGCAGCAACAAGGTCGTTTTCTCTTTTTTGGATGACTAAATCTCTAAAGCCCATGTTGGGTGTACCCGGTAGTTTATGCCAGTTAACACCTCCATCTAGAGAGGTGTAAACACCAAATTCTGTGGCTAAGAAAAAGAGGTTTTTATTGATATGATCTTGAACGATACGCCACAAGAGGGTGCGTTTTGGTAGGTTTTTCGCTAATGAGGTCCATGTTTGTCCTCGGTCCGTACTTTTGTATAAATAAGGATTAAAGTCACCTTCTTTGTGATTGTCAAGCACTGCATAAACAGTGTTTTCGTCGTGAAGGTCTGCTTTAATATCGTTTACAAAGCTTCTTGATGGAAGACCAAGGCGCGTGACAGGGATCTTGCTCCATTGCTCACCACCGTTATTTGTTACTTGAATAAAGCCGTCATCTGTTCCTGCATAAATTAGGCCTGCACGTAGGGGAGATTCACTCAAAGAAGTAATGGTGTTGTAGTTGGACATTGCACCAACATCCCAAGCATTGTCCCAAGACTGCTTGCGCCCCATGATGGGTAAACTTAAGCGTTCTTCGTTTCGGGTTAAATCACCTGAAATTGGTGTCCAGTCGTCTCCTCTGTTTGTTGACTTCCACACGCGGTAGGAAGCAAAATAGAGGGTAGCAGGGTCGTGGGGAGACACCAGAATAGGGGCATCCCAATTGAACCGTTCCTGTGGGTCTCCTGCTTGTGCTTGGGGTTGTACAAAAACCTGCTCTCCTGTGCTTAGATCTACTCGATGCAGTCCACCCTGCTGTGTTTCAGCATATATTATATCGTTGTGTACGGGATCGGTAGCAGACTGGTGTCCGTCTGCAAATAAAGTTTTATACCAGTGTTTGTTTGAAATTCCTTCACGCTCGTCAGTCGCAGAGGGGCCTCCTACGGAGCCATTGTCTTGGGTTCCACCAAAAATATGGTAAAAGGGTTCTGCATTGTTTACAGCAACTTTATAGAATTGCGTGAGCGGAAGGTTTTTGTGGTAGCGCCAGTTTTCTGCTAAGTCAAAGCTTTCATAAATACCTGCATCAGTGCCTAGCATGATGTAATTTGGGTCATCTTTTTTAAAGACAATGGCGTGATTGTCTGAATGTTTCTTTTCTTCTTTAAGTTGAACAAAGGTTTTTCCTCCATCTTCTGAGGTTAGAACGCGTACATTCATTAAATATAGGCGATCAAATTTATGTGGGCTGGCGTAGAGTTCTTGATAGTAGTGTGGGCCTGTTGCACCAGAGACTGCGTTGGACATTTTTTTCCATGACGCTCCTTGGTCTGCTGAACGATATACACCACCTGTAGTGCGATCTAGTTCAATGGCGGCGTAGAGAACGTCTGGTTTTTGTGGTGAAATAGCGAGTCCAATTTTCCCCATGTTGGAGGTGGGGAGTCCGTTGGTTAGTTCTTTCCATGTTTCCCCACCATCAGTAGATTTGTGTATGCCTGAGCCGGGGCCTCCGTCTAGTAAGGCTGCTACAGTTCGGTGGCGGTCCCATGTTGCGGCATAGAGTGTTTGTGGGTTTCGCGGGTCTATTAATAGGTCTGTTGCCCCTGTCCATTCATTATTCCCTAGAACTTGTTTCCAGCTTTTACCTCCATTGGTTGTTTTATATACTCCGCGTTCACCGCCTTTATTCCAAAGGGGTCCTTGTGCGGCTACCCAAACTACGTTAGAATTGTCGGGGTGGACAATTATTTTTGAGATGTGTTCTGTTTTCTTTAAGCCTAAATTTTCCCAGCTTTTTCCTCCGTCATTGGAACGGTAGATGCCATCGCCATAGGCGACATGTCTACCCCCAACATTTTCACCCGTTCCTACCCATACGGTAGAGGGGTTCTGCGGGTCTAAGGTAATACAGCCTGTAGAGTAGGAGGCTTGCTGGTCAAAGAGGGGTGTCCAAGTGGTACCAGCGTTTTCAGTTTTCCATACTCCTCCTGAACCTACGGCAACATACCAAATGTTATCATTGTCAGGATGAAATACAATATCTGCAATGCGACCCGATAAAAAAGCAGGTCCTACGTTGCGAAATGTAAAGGCATCTAAAGAAATTTGCTCTTTTTTTACTTCTGTTGTTTTTTTCTTTTTGCGCTGTGCGCTTCCGTTAAACGAAGCCAAAGTCAAAGTACAAGTGAGTAAATACAATACTATTCTTCTCATTATCAAATAATTTTGGTTTCTTTAAATGTAGTCAAAATCGCTCGAATTAGGAACTAATTATAATAACAAGGATAAATGTGACTTTTCTTATCTTGGGCTAAAAATAAAACGGATGAGTCAACCCACACTTTTTAGAAAAACTGCTGGTCCAATTGTAGTTAGAGGCGATGTTATTTTAACTGATGAAGAAGGAAACCCTATTGAGCACGGTCCGCGTTTTTCTCTTTGCGGCTGTGGGAAATCAGAAAAAATGCCTTTTTGTGACGGAGCTCACAAGGAAGTATAGCTATAATTCACCTTAGTATTTAAAGGCTACACTTGCGGGTTTTTTGGTGGTAGGCAGAAATAAAACCGCCCAAAACAGCATGACTGTAAGTGAAACCAAGTTTTTTATAAAAGGGTTCCGTGGCGGCTTCGTTTCCATTAGAAATATAGACATATAAGTCTTGTGTTTCGCTTTGATAAAGCCAGTTCATAAGTTGTTTGGCCAATTTAAGCCCTATTCCTTTTCCGTGATGTTCGGGTTGAACATAGAGATTGTTAAAAACACCTATTTTGGCAGGTAGCTGTTGTCTTTCAGGATAGAATACCAGTTGCCCCTTTTTGTAAATTGATGCAAGCCAGTCAGGCAAAAAATAACGCCCGTTTTCTTCCATATTGTAGGCATTCGCAAAAGCATAGCCAATGGCTTTTCCTTGATATTCTGCGAGCAGAAGAAGTTTGTTTTGGGAGGATAAAAAACTGGGTTTTAATCTGTTTTCAAAATTCATTGCCGCAAGTACTTCTGTATGTTGCTTGCTTTTCTCGGCTTGGTAAAGCATCAGTACATTGCAAAGGTGTTTGCAGCGCTCTAAATTTTCTTCGCTAACTTCTACTATGCGGTAGTTTTGCATGCTTTTATTGATGAGGAACATTTGGTTTCTATCGATACCATTGTTCGTTTTTATGCGACAGGGAATCAATTGATATTGCTTGTCCAATTTTTGGAATTTCAAGGGCGACTCCTTTTTTATTCGCTTCTTTAGCGGCAATTATAGGAGGCTCATTCCACGCATGCATGGCCAATTTGAATGCACCCCAATGAATTGGAATGATTTTTTTTGCTTTTAGGTCTATGCCAGCTTGTACGGTCTCTTCTGGAAACATGTGTACATCGGGCCACATTTTGTTGTATTGCCCACACTCAACAAGCGAAAGATCAAAGGGCCCATACTTTTCACCAATGGTTTTAAAATGGGTGTCATAACCACTGTCACCACTAAAATATAGGCTTAAGTTGTTTGCTTTAATGACCCAAGAAGCCCAGAGTGTTTCTTGACTGTTAGAAAATTTTCTACCAGAAAAATGTTGGGCAGGGGTACAAATGAAATTGAATGCTTCAAATCTTTTTTCTTCCCACCAATTCAGTTCTATGATTTTATCTTCGCTTACTCCCCAGCGTTTTAAATGGTTTCCTAGTCCAAGGGGGCAAATAAACGCTCCCACTTTATCCTTTATTTTTAAGACTGATGCGTGGTCTAAGTGATCATAATGATCGTGGGAGAAAACAACATAGTCTATTTCCGGCAAGTCTTCTGGATTTAGGGGTAAGTTACTATTGAAACGTTTTTGACCTAAGAAGTCTAAGGGTGCAGGTACTTTCCCGAACATGGGGTCAATGAGAATTGTTTTACCAAGGTGTTGTAGCAGGAAGGTTGAATGACCAAACCAAAACAATCTCGAGTCGTTAAATTGACGAAGATCTTCTTTGTTGATTTTGATTATAGCAGGTTCGTTTTTTGGGCGACCATTTACTACTCTAGTGGTTAGAAAGGTGTAACTCAGGGTAAAGAACTTAGAAAAGGTCAAGGGCTCAGGCACTGCTCTTCGGTTGACAAATTTCCCTTTTTGAAAGTTGTTTAATTGTTGGTATTCTGCTTTTTGTTGGGTTGTTAGATCACCGCCAAAAGCGGGAACGAAATGAATGACGAGTTGGTAAATACAGATGAGGGCGGCAAATGTTAAAGCAAAGAATAAAATCAAATTTTTTAAGAATTTCATTTAGAGTATAGTGAGTGTTTCACATTAGAGTTCAGAAACAGGCTAGTTTTTACGCGTAAAAATTGGAAGGCTATTCTGCGTGTAAAATTCCTAAAATAATGGAGATAGAAAAAATGGAATCTAAGTTTATTTGGAATGGAGGATGATTGTCTTCATCTTCAGTTCTACATTCAACGGTAGTTTCTTTTTCGTTTACGGGGAAAAGTTTCCTCACCATAACTCCTTGTTGGGTAATTAATACATAAGGTTTTCCCCATTGTATAAATGAAGTATCACTAATACGTTTACACCCCAAGAGGTTGCCACTTTTTATGTTAGAGAACATGTGTTGCGGGCCGTCATATTCAAGCAGGTATTCAACACATTTGCTGTTAAATTGTAACACAAATAGACGCATTAGAATTGTTTTGAAAAAAGAAACCCACAGCCTGTTGTGTTGCAAACTGCTTATATTGGTCTAAAAATAACAGGCGTTGACAGATCGCTATAAAACCATTAAAAATCCAACAGAGGCCTCTTTCTTTAAGGAAAAAGGTAGTAAGTTTTACGGCTATGCGTTCCCCATTTTAGAGAAGGACGAAGTAAAATTATTATTAGCGAAATTAAAGCAAGAACATCCAACTGCAGGGCATTTTTGTTAAGCGTGGCAAATGGGACACGAGACACCTGATATTAAAGTTAATGATGATGGTGAACCTAACAATACAGCCGGAGCAACCCTTCACGGTCAAATTCGATCGTATGGGCTTACCAATGTTCTAGTTGTTTCCGTTCGCTACTTTGGAGGGACTAAATTAGGCGTTGGGGGGCTAAAACAAGCCTATAAACACTCAGCACAAATTACCTTAGAAAGTGCAACAATCATTGAAAAAACAATCGATATCACCTATCAATTAAGCTTTGACTATGCGATAATAAATCAGGTAATGAGGATAATCAAAGAAAAAAACATAAAAATATTACGCCAAGAATTGGGCGTTAACTGCGTCTACCACATCGATATTCGAAAGCGAGAAAAAGAAGCTATTATGAATCGATTTAACGGTCTTTATAAAGTTGTGATAAAGGAAATAGAACCGTCTTAACTAAAAAAAACCCTGAAAGTCATAAGACTACAGGGTTTTATGTGGTACCTCCAATACTAAAACGAAATATGTAATTTATTGATATATAGTAATATAAAATGCTAAAATTAGAACAAAAAAAGTTCAATTTAGAACAACGATTGTTCCAATTAATCTTAAATTATTTCATTTCTTTATTGTTTAAAATCATGAGAATTTCTGACATAACATTTTTGTATTTCTTTAGTAATTCTTTGTAGTAGTATATTCTTTTCTCAGCATTTGTAAT